>NZ_JANLOF010000025.1:0-184329 GCF_025466135.1 Pseudomonas sp. 14P_5.3_Bac1
AGCGACTTACCGGGTGTGGGGCGGTTTTCGACGCCGGATCCGATTGGGTTAAACGGGGGGATTGAATTTCTACGCGTACGCGCTCAACCCGTTCGGTTGGAACGACCCACTAGGGTTGTCCTGCCGCCTGAACTCAGTGGGTAGAACACCAGGTAAAGGCAGCCGCACAGGAAAAGCCGTAATTGCTAGGATGAGAGCTGAAGGCAAAATAATTGGCTCCGGAAAAAACATGCGGTTCCAGAGTACTGATAAAAAATGGTATTCGATCAAAGACGCGGATATGGCTCATAAAACCGACGCCGTTAAGTATTGGAACAGCAAAGGCGGTTATCACGGAGCTAAAACAAAAGAAGTACGGGGTTGGATGCATGACCCTGATAACTACGAGCTGAAATATTATTCCCACAACCGATCCAAAGGCGCGCTGCTGACTGACAGGTACAAAGACCCCGGTGACTTTATCGGCCCCGCAGAAAAGCCTAAATATTATTAAGGATTATTGTATGAAAGATTTGGCGGACGAGAATCCAACACTGGCAGATGAGATCATGGCCACTATGGCGGCAGGCAACGATCTCGATGAACAAAACCGTAAAACTGAAGCGCACACCCTATACCAAAAGGCATGGAGTTTACTGCCGGAACCAAAGCTTGAGTGGACCCCCTTATCGTCTTGGGTCACTGGCTCCCTCTTCAACCTTCACTTCGAAAATGGCGAGTTCAACGCAGCCGAGCCATGGGCTCAAAAGACTCTTGAGGGCCGAGAGTCGGATATAGATACTGGTCCATTAATTAATGTGGGGATGGTATCTCTCGAACTGGGAAGAAGTGCCGAGGCGTATAAATACTTTGATGAAGCTTATAAATTCGGTAAGGCACGCGCCTTTCAAGAAAGACCAAAGAAATATTTGAATTTCTATCTGGATGAAAAGAAAAAGAAGCATTGATTGCTCGTCCCCACAAAAAATGGGCACCCAACCCAGTCGGCGTGCCCATTTTTTTCCCATCCCGCCTCCCTTCAGACGGTCCCGCGATTACGGGTTGACGCTGTCTTTGAGCGACTTGCCCGGCTTGAATGCAACGGTGTTGCTGGCCTTGATTTTCACTGGCTCACCGGTTTGCGGGTTTTTGCCGGTGCGGGCGCCGCGGTGGCGTTGCAGGAAGGTGCCGAAGCCAACCAGGGTGACGCTGTCCTGGCGATGCAGGGCGCCGGTGATTTCTTCGAGAACGGCGTTGAGTACGCGGTTGGCCTGTTCTTTGGTGAGATCCGCTTTTTCAGCGATGGCGGCTGCGAGTTCTGGTTTACGCATAAGTGAAGCCTCTTTGACGGTTTTTTGTTGTTATGTCCGTGCTGCTCTCTTGTGGAGCAGCGCCCAAGGCGCCGCAGGCTCTACTCTGCGGCAGACGGGAGTGAGGATGGCATGCCCACGCACGCTCCGCCAGTCTCGCGGCGACCTTTATAGAGGTAAGAACGTGCTGATTCCGACAGAACGACCGGTATTTACGCCAGTAACGGCGGAAGTTCTTTGTTCAGGGCCAGTTTTTCCATCACGGCGCTGCCGGTCAGGGCGTAGCCGAGCAGGCGGCCGCTGGCGTCGCGGCACAAGGCCTTGATGTCGGCGCCCTGCCCTTCGACGCTCCACACGCCTTCGGTGCCGCGTGGCGGTGGGGAAACCACCAGCGGGCAGATCGGGGTTTTCACGGTGATCGGCATCGGCCCGTAGCTCACGGCCGTGGCGTTGCCGGCCAGGGTCTGGGCCAGGGCGCGGGCGCAGCTCATCAGCGGCATCACATAGAGCAGGTTCAGACCATCGACTTCGGCGCAGTCGCCCAGGGCGTAGATGTTGGCGTGGGAAGTCTTGAGGTGGCGGTCGACCATGATTCCACGGTTGATTTGCAGGCCGGCGGCGGCAGCCAGGTCCACCCGTGGGCGCAGGCCGATGGCCGAGACCACCAGGTCGCAGTGAATCACTTCACCGTCCGACAGGTGCGCTTCCAGGCCATCAGCCGTGCGCTGCAGGCGATTGAGCACCGGGCCCAGGTGGAAACGCGCGCCGAGGCCTTCCAGCCCGGCTTGCACGGCGGCGGCTGCCGCCGGGTGCAGCAGGGTCGGCATGACTTGCTCGCACGGCGCCACCAGGTCGATTTCATAGCCGCCGAGGATCAGGTCGTTGGCGAACTCACAGCCGATCAGGCCGGCGCCGAGCAGTAGCACGCGGCGTTTGCCGGCGGCGGCGGCGCGAAAGCGCGCGTAATCTTCGAGGTCGTTGATGGGGAAAATCAGCTCAGCCGCGTCGCCTTCAACCGGGACACGCACGGTTTCTGCGCCCCAGGCCAGGATCAGGTCGCGGTAGATCACCGCTTCCTCGCCGATCCACAGGCGTTTGTGGCCCGGGTCGATGCCGCTGATGCGGGTGTGGGTGCGCACTTCGGCCTTGAGTTGCTCGGCCATGGCGCCCGGTTCGGCCATGCTCAGGCCGTCGGCTTCCTTGTTCTTGCCAAAGCCGGTGGAGAGCATGGGCTTGGAGTAGGAGCGCCCGTCATCTGCGGTGATCAGCAGCAACGGGGTCTCGCTGTCGAGCTTGCGAAACTCCCGGGCCACGTTGTAACCGGCCAATCCTGTGCCGATGATCACGACAGGTGCGTTCATTCCTTTCTCCTTGAAGTACGTTTCAAAAATCGATGATTAACCGATTTCGATCATTTCGAAATCCATTTTGCCCACGCCGCAGTCCGGGCACAGCCAGTCTTCCGGAACGTCCTGCCACAGGGTGCCCGGTGCGATACCGTCATCCGGCCAGCCATCTTTTTCGTCATAAATCAGGCCGCAGACTACACATTGCCACTTCTTCATTACTTGCTTCCTCAGGGTCCAGGCATCTTGGCCGACGGTCGATAGACCAACGTTGCCGTGCGGCTCAGGGCGTTTTGTACTGATCGGAGCCGGCAGATGCAAGCATGTTCGGCGCAAACGGCCGGTTCAGCCCGGCAAAAGCTCAGGATGCCATGGTAAGCTCGCCGCCTCTTTTGCTGCCAATACTGACTCACCGTGCCGCACTCAATCGCCCCTCCCGATGCTTGCCAATGGCTGACCCAGAGCCTTCTGAGCCCACTGCCAGCGCCCTTGACCCTTGACTGGCTGTTCGACGAAGGCTCGCTGACGCGGCGGCTGACGGGGCTGTCCGACGATGGCTTCAGCGTGACGCCGCTGTTCGAAGGCTGGCAGCCGTTGCGCGACGATGAATGCGCGGCGCTGAGCCTGGCCCCGGCCACTGTCGGTTGGGTGCGCGAGGTGTATCTGCGCGGCCATGGTCAGCCGTGGGTGTTCGCGCGCAGCGTGGCGGCGCGCAGTGCCTTGCAAGGCGACGGGTTGCACATGGACGAACTGGGCAGCCGTTCGCTGGGCGAGTTGCTGTTTTGCGACCACGCCTTCACCCGCCAGGCCATCGAGGTGTGCCACTACCCACGGCAATGGCTGCCGACCGCGGACCAGGCCGACGGGTTGTGGGGACGCCGCTCGCGCTTTGATCGCGGGTCGCTGAGCGTGCTGGTGGCGGAAATTTTCCTGCCGCGCTTCTGGCAGGCGTTGCATGACCGTGCGGAGAACTGCTGATGTATCAACGTCTGCTCAAGTCCCTGAACCACCTGAACCCCAGGGCCTGGGATTTCATTCAATTGACCCGCATGGACAAGCCCATCGGCATCTACCTGCTGTTGTGGCCGACGCTGTGGGCACTGTGGATTGCCGGCAAGGGCTCGCCGTCCTTGCTCAATATCGTGATTTTCGTGCTCGGCGTGGTGCTGACCCGCGCCGGCGGCTGTGTGATCAATGACTGGGCCGACCGCAAGGTCGACGGTCACGTGAAACGCACTGAACAACGCCCACTGGTGAGCGGCAAGATCAGTTCCAAAGAGGCGCTGGTGTTTTTTGCGGTGCTGATGGGCATCAGCTTCCTGTTGGTGTTGCTGACCAACGCCACCACCATCCTGCTGTCACTCGGCGGCCTGGCGTTGGCGGCGAGCTACCCGTTCATGAAGCGTTACACCTATTACCCGCAGGTAGTATTGGGCGCGGCGTTTTCGTGGGGCATGCCGATGGCGTTCACCGCCGAGACCGGTCACCTGCCTGCCACGGCGTGGCTGCTGTACATCGCCAACCTGTTGTGGACGGTGGGCTATGACACGTATTACGCGATGACCGACCGCGACGACGACTTGAAGATCGGCGTGAAATCCACTGCCATTCTGTTCGGCGATGCCGACCGCGTGATCATCCTCACCTTGCAAGGCCTGTCGCTGGTCTGCCTGGTGCTGGCGGGTATGCGGTTCGAGCTGGGCGGCTGGTTCCACCTGGGGTTGCTGGCGGCGGCAGGCTGCTTTGCCTGGGAATTCTGGTACACCCGCGACAAGGACCGCATGAAATGCTTCAAGGCGTTTTTGCACAACCACTGGGCCGGGTTGGCGATTTTTGTCGGAATTGTGGCGGACTACGCGTTCCGTTGACCCTGTGGCGAACGGGCTTGTCGTGGCGAGCGGGCTTGCCCCGCGTTGGGGCGCGCAGCGGCCCTTTTCAGGACCACCGCATTGCGTCAGAAAGACCGAGGCGTCAGGTTTTGGGGCTGCTTCGCAGCCCAACGCGTGGCAAGCCCGCTCGCCACAACAAGCCCTCAAACCATAACAAGCCTGTTAGCCCTAACAGGCCTGCTCGCCACAATTAGCTCACTGGCCGCTAAGCGATCAGGGCTTGGCGACCTTCCAGGCACCGTCCATTTTGCCTTCACCGGTCATGTCACCGGCCTTTTTGTCCATCACGAAGGTGTAAAGCGGCTTGCCGCTGTAGGCCCATTGGCTTTTTTGGTCATCACGGGTGATCACGGTCCACTTGCCCATTGGCTTGTCGGTGGATTCGGCCATCAACGGCGGCCAGTTGGTGGCGCACTTGTCGTTGCACATGGACTTGCCATCGGCGTCTTTGGCAAAGGTGTAGAGCGTCATGCCCTTGTGGTCCACCAACATGCCGTCTTTGGTCATCGCAGGGTCTGCCGCGAATGCCAGTGTCGGCAGCGTCAACGCGGCCGTTACCAGCAGGGCTTTCCAGGAAAAAGTAGTTTGAGTCATCGGAACCTTCCTTTTGTGGTTGTCAGGATTCGGACCCAAAGGGTAGTCCAGAGTGCCGAGAATTGCCCAAGCGACTAAATTACTGTCACACGACTGCAATAATTCCGTTATCTAATGCGGCGCAAGACAGTTAAATGACAAGAGGATTTAGGCATGGTTGGCAGGAGCATTCTGATCGTTGACGACGAAGCGCCCATTCGCGAGATGATCGCCGTTGCGTTGGAAATGGCCGGCTATGACTGCCTGGAGGCGGAGAACTCCCAGCAGGCCCATGCCATCATCGTCGACCGCAAGCCGGACCTGATCCTGCTGGACTGGATGCTGCCCGGCACCTCCGGCATCGAGCTGGCACGCCGCCTCAAGCGTGACGAGCTGACCGGGGACATCCCGATCATCATGCTCACCGCCAAAGGCGAAGAGGACAACAAGATCCAGGGCCTGGAAGTCGGCGCCGATGACTACATCACCAAGCCGTTTTCGCCACGCGAGCTGGTTGCCCGCCTGAAGGCCGTGCTGCGCCGTGCTGGCCCTACCGATGGCGAAGCGCCGATCGAAGTCGACGGCCTGATTCTGGACCCGATCAGCCACCGCGTGACCATCGATGGCAAGCCAGCCGAGATGGGCCCGACCGAATACCGTCTGCTGCAATTTTTCATGACCCACCAGGAACGCGCCTACACCCGTGGCCAACTGCTGGACCAGGTGTGGGGCGGCAACGTGTACGTGGAAGAGCGCACCGTCGACGTGCATATCCGCCGCCTGCGCAAAGCCTTGGGCGACGCTTACGAGAATCTGGTACAAACCGTGCGCGGCACCGGCTACCGCTTTTCCACCAAAGGCTGAGCCAGCCCTTCCCTTTCCTTAACAGCTGACAAGGACGCATGTTTAAGTGAACCAGAACTGGCATGGCACCCTGATCCGCCACATGCTGTTATTGATCACCGGCTGCCTGGTGGTCGGCCTGGTCAGCGGCCAATACGGCTGGAGCCTGGCCGTCGGCATCGGTCTGTACCTGGGCTGGACCCTCAAGCAGCTGCTGCGCCTGCATGAATGGCTGCGCCAGCACAAACCCGACGAAGCACCACCCGACGGCTACGGCCTGTGGGGCGAGGTGTTCGACAGCATCTACCACTTGCAACGTCGCGACCAACGCGTTCGCGGGCGCCTGCAGGCGGTGATCGACCGGGTGCAGGAGTCCACCGCCGCGCTCAAGGACGCGGTGATCATGCTCGACAGCGATGGCAACCTGGAATGGTGGAACCGCGCCGCCGAAACCCTGCTGGGCCTCAAGACGCCCCAGGACAGCGGCCAGCCGGTGACCAACCTGGTGCGTCACCCGCGCTTCAAGGAGTACTTCGAACAGGACAATTACGAAGAAGCCCTGGAAATCCCCTCGCCCACCAATGACCGCGTGCGCATCCAGCTGTACCTGACGCGCTACGGCAACAACGAGCACCTGATGCTGGTGCGCGATGTGACCCGCATCCACCAGCTGGAACAGATGCGCAAAGACTTCGTTGCCAACGTCTCCCACGAGCTGCGCACGCCATTGACGGTGATCTGCGGCTACCTGGAGACGCTGCTGGACAACGTCGACGAGATCAACCCGCGCTGGAGCCGCGCCCTGCAGCAAATGCAGCAGCAAGGCTCACGCATGCAGACGCTGCTCAACGACCTGCTGTTGCTGGCCAAGCTTGAGGCCACCGATTACCCGTCGGACAACCATCCCGTCGCCGTGCAGAGCCTGTTGCAGACCATCAAGAATGACGCCCAGGCGCTTTCCGGCGAGCGCGGGCAGCAGATCACCCTGGAAGCCGACCCGTTGGTGCTGCTCAAAGGCAGCGAGGGCGAATTGCGCAGCGCGTTTTCCAACCTGGTGTTCAACGCCGTGAAGTACACCCAGGACAAGGGCAATATCCGCATTCGCTGGTGGGCCGATGAACACGGCGCACACCTGAGCGTGCAGGACTCCGGCATCGGCATCGACGCCAAACACTTGCCGCGCCTGACCGAGCGTTTCTACCGTGTGGACTCCAGCCGTAACTCCAACACCGGCGGCACCGGACTGGGCCTGGCCATCGTCAAGCATGTGCTGTTGCGCCATCGCGCACGGCTGGAAATCAGCAGCGTGCTGGGGCATGGCAGCACGTTTACCTGCCACTTTCCGCCGACACAGGTGACCCGTTCGCGGCTGGTCGGGAATGATGAATAACCTGAGAACGATGGCGGGCTAAGTGTGGGAGCTGGCTTGCCTGCGATGGCGGTGGGTCAGCTGAACATACCCCCAACTGACAGTCCGCTATCGCAGGCAAGCCAGCTCCCACATTGGATTTGGATCGTTTCTGCAGGCCCCGCCCGGCAGCGGGCACTAGGCAAGCGCCCCGTCAGCCGCTACATTGGCCGACTTGCGCCTGCCTTTCAGGCACTTCTGTCACTCCTTATTGAACACACGGAACCTGCAAAACCCCATCATGGACCCTTCCCCTGGCATCACCCTCGCTACACTCTTCGCCGACTTCGGCATGATTCTTTTTGCACTGATCCTGGTACTGCTCAACGGTTTCTTCGTTGCGGCGGAATTCGCCATGGTCAAACTGCGCGCCACCCGGGTCGAGGCCATCGCCCACAAGAACGGCTGGCGCGGGCAGATCCTGCGCACCGTGCACAGCCAGCTCGACGCCTACTTGTCGGCCTGCCAGTTGGGTATCACCCTCGCCTCCCTGGGCCTGGGCTGGGTCGGTGAGCCGGCTTTTGCGCATATCCTCGAGCCGTTGCTGGGCGCGGTGGGCGTAGAGTCGCCGGAAGTGATCAAGGGCGTGTCGTTCTTTGCCGCCTTCTTTGTGATCTCCTACCTGCACATCGTGGTGGGTGAATTGGCCCCTAAATCCTGGGCCATCCGCAAACCCGAGTTGCTGTCGCTGTGGACCGCGGTGCCGTTGTACCTGTTCTACTGGGCGATGTACCCGGCGATTTACCTGCTCAACGCCAGTGCGAACGCAATTTTGCGTATTGCCGGCCAAGGCGAGCCTGGCCCGCACCATGAGCACCATTACAGCCGTGAAGAACTCAAGCTGATCCTGCACTCCAGCCGTGGCCAGGACCCGAGCGACCAAGGCATGCGTGTACTCGCCTCCGCCGTGGAAATGGGCGAACTGGAAGTGGTGGACTGGGCCAACTCTCGCGAAGACCTGGTCACCCTGGACTTCAACGCCCCGCTCAAGGAAATCCTCGCGCTGTTCCGCCGCCACAAATTCAGCCGCTACCCGGTGTATGACGCGGTGCGCAATGAGTTTGTCGGCCTGCTGCACATCAAGGATTTGCTGCTGGAACTGGCGGCACTGGACCACATCCCCGAGTCGTTCAACCTGGCCGAGCTGACCCGCCCGCTGGAGCGCGTATCGCGCCATATGCCGTTGTCGCAGTTGCTGGAGCAGTTCCGCAAAGGCGGCGCGCACTTTGCTCTGGTAGAGGAAGCCGACGGCAAGATCATCGGCTACCTGACCATGGAAGACGTGCTGGAAGTGCTGGTCGGCGATATCCAGGACGAACACCGCAAGGCCGAGCGCGGCATCCTCGCCTACCAGCCGGGCAAACTGCTGGTGCGTGGCGACACGCCGCTGTTCAAGGTAGAACGCCTGCTGGGTGTCGACCTGGACCACATCGAAGCCGAAACCCTCGCCGGGCTGATCTACGACACCCTCAAACGCGTGCCGGAAGAGGAAGAAGTGCTGGAGGTTGAAGGCTTGCGAATCATCATCAAGAAGATGAAAGGGCCGAAGATCGTGCTGGCCAAGGTGCTGTTGCTGGATTGATCAGATAGAGCGCGGGGGGTGAGCAACTCGCCCCCGCGCCGATGATTAGGCCGGCAGCGGGGAGAAGCAGATATCGACTTCCAACTGCGCTGCGGCAGACAAATTGACCAACGCGTCCAGCGAGAACTTGTCGATCTTGCCATTGAGGACGTCATTGAGCCGAGGCTGGCTGATATTGAGCCGCTCAGCGGCCGCTTTCTGAGAGAGCTCCCAACTGCGGATGGTGTTGCACAACGCCAGCAGCAACTTTGAGCGCAGGCGCATATTGGCGGCTTGCTGGGGAGTGTCCTCCAGAGCATCCCAGACGTTGCTGAAGCGTTCGGTGTGAATCTTTGGGTCTGTCATAGGCTTAACCTAACTCCTGCAATCTGGCACGCGCCAGTTCGATATCGCGCCCTTCGGTTTTCTGGGTGGTTTTGCGCAGCGCGTGCAACACATAGACAGCCTCTGGGCGATTGACCACATAGAACACTCGAAACGCGCCTGATTGCTCAGTGATCCGAATCTCACTGACGCCCCGTCCGATAGTTCTCATAGGCTTGCAATCAAAAGGCTGTTCGCCCTGTTGCAGAAGATCCAACTGAAAACCGGCTGCCCTTCGGGCGTCGAGAGGAAATTCCTTGAGATCCTTGAGTGAGCTTCCTAGAAACACCACATCCTTGTGCCTGGGCATTGGCTTCTCCTTTGCTGGAAAGAAAAAGCGTAATAGACGATTCAGGCCATGGCGGTGGAGCTTTGTTTCAAGGCATAGCAAAAGCTCGATAACACTGATGCGTTATCGAGAGCCTATATCGAAACAGATATAAATCAAGCCAAGCACCGGGAATCAGACGGTCGGTTGATTCCCGTTATGCAGTCAATCACGCACCCGGCACAAAGTGCTTCTGCGCCGTGCCGCGTGCGATCAGGCGGGAGATGTAGTCGAGTTTCTGCGCGTCCTGGTCGATAAACCGGAAGGTCAGTTGCAGCCAGTCGCTGTCGGGCTTGGGCTCGTAGGCGACGACGGCGTGCAGGTAGCCGTTGAGGCGTGCCACTTCGGCGTTGTCGCCTTGCTCAAGGTCGAGCACCGCGCTTTCCAGTACCTGCGGCAGGACTTCACCGCGACGTACCACCAGCAGCGCTTCCTTGATGCTCAGCGCCTTGATCACGCATTGCTGGGTGCCGCTGGACAGGCGCAGCTGGCCTTGGCCACGGCCGCCGGCCGGCGCTGCCGCTGGCGTTTGCACCGGCGGGCTGTTGAGCAGGCCTTTGCTTGGCGCAGCCACCGGCGCCGGTTTGACGGCTTCAGGCTTGCCGCCGGTCAGGGCACTCAGGGAGTCGTTGCCGAAAGCCGAATTCATTTTGGTCGGCGCACTGGCGATCAGCGCGTCGAGGCGGCCAATCTTGTGCAGGGCCTGCTTGACCTTGTTCAGCAATTGCTCTTTGGTGAACGGCTTGCTGACGTAGCCGGAGACGCCGGCCTGAATGGCCTGCACCACGTTTTCCTTGTCGCCACGGCTGGTCACCATCACGAACGGCATGGCTTTGAGATGGGCCTGCTCACGGCACCAGGTCAGCAACTCCAGGCCTGACATCTCGGGCATTTCCCAGTCGCACAGCACCAGGTCGAAGGTCTCGCGCATCAGGATGGATTGCGCCTTTTTGCCGTTCACCGCATCTTCGATCTTGATCCCCGGAAAGTAGTTGCGCAGGCACTTCTTCACCAGGTCGCGGATAAACGAGGCGTCGTCCACCACCAATACACTGACTTTACTCATCGACCCTTCATCCTATAAAAACTTCGGCACGCAAAACGCCTGACTGATGGCATTTTGCCAAAACTCGCGATTCACAGAAGGACTTTATCGTTCCTGCCGCGCAAAAAATTCAGATGCCGCAAACGAAAACGCCCGACCAAAGGCCGGGCGTTAATTTCTCGGGCAACCTTACTTATCGTCAGATTCGCCCGGAACATTAGGGATTTGATCGGCCGTGCCTTCAACTTCGGCTTTCATGCGCTTGAGGCCCATGTGCCGCACGTCGGTACCGCGTACCAGGTAAATGACCAGTTCCGAGATATTGCGCGCGTGGTCGCCGATACGCTCCAACGAACGCAGCACCCAGATGATGTTCAAGACCCGCGAGATAGAGCGCGGGTCTTCCATCATGTAGGTGGCCAGCTCGCGCAGTGCGGTCTTGTATTCGCGGTCGATGGTCTTGTCGTACTGCGCTACCGACAATGCCAGCTCGGCGTCGAAGCGCGCAAAAGCGTCGAGGGCATCGCGCACCATGTTGCGCACCTGGTCGCCGATGTGGCGCACTTCCACGTAGCCGCGCGGCGCTTCGCCTTCTTCGCACAACTGGATGGCGCGACGGGCGATCTTGGTGGCTTCGTCACCGATGCGCTCCAGGTCGATCACCGACTTGGAAATGCTGATGATCAAACGCAGGTCAGACGCCGCCGGCTGGCGACGCGCCAGAATGCGCAGGCATTCTTCGTCGATGTTGCGTTCCATCTGGTTGATCTGGTCATCAATCTCACGCACTTGCTGGGCCAGGCCCGAGTCGGCCTCGATCAGCGCGGTGACGGCGTCGTTGACTTGCTTCTCCACCAGCCCGCCCATCGCCAGGAGGTGGCTGCGCACTTCCTCAAGCTCGGCGTTGAACTGCGCGGAGATGTGATGGGTAAGGCCTTCTTTGCTAATCATGGGTTTGCTCCGCAAAAGCTGTAAGCCGCAGGCTACAAGCTGCAAGCTGATGTGTGTCGTTGATCAAACTGCTTTTACTTGCCGCTTGAAACGTGCGGCGTGCAGCTGGGGCTAGCCATAGCGACCGGTGATGTAGTCTTCGGTCTGCTTCTTCGCCGGGTTGGTGAACAGGGTATCGGTGTCGCCAAATTCCACCAGCTTGCCCATGTACATGAACGCGGTGTAGTCGGAAACCCGCGCCGCCTGTTGCATGTTGTGGGTCACGATGACGATGGTGAACTTGGATTTGAGTTCGTAGATCAGCTCTTCGACTTTCAATGTGGAGATCGGGTCGAGTGCCGAGCACGGTTCGTCGAGCAGCAGCACTTCCGGCTCCACGGCGATGGTGCGGGCGATCACCAGACGTTGCTGCTGGCCGCCGGACAAACCGAGGGCCGACTCGTGCAGGCGGTCCTTGACCTCATCCCACAGTGCCGCGCCTTTGAGCGCCCATTCAACGGCTTCGTCGAGGATGCGTTTCTTGTTGATGCCCTGGATGCGCAGGCCGTAGACCACGTTTTCGTAGATGGTCTTGGGGAACGGGTTGGGCTTCTGGAACACCATGCCCACCCGGCGGCGCAGCTCGGCCACGTCCTCGCCCTTGCGGTAGATGTTGGTGCCGTAGAGGTTGATCGCGCCTTCTACACGGCAACCGTCGACCAGGTCGTTCATGCGGTTGAAGGTGCGCAGCAACGTCGACTTGCCGCAGCCGGACGGGCCGATGAAGGCGGTCACGCGCTGCTTGGGGATGTTCATGCTGACGTCGAACAGCGCCTGCTTTTCACCGTAGTACAGGCTCAGGCCCGGCACTTCGATGGCCACGGTTTCCTGGGCCAGGCTCAGGCTCTGCTTGTCGCGACCCAGGGCCGACATGTTGATGCCGTGGGTGTGGGTTTCGTGTTGCATGGGATGCTCCCTGTGCTACCAATTCGTTTCGTTGAACCGCCGGAGCGGTTTACTCAAAAATCTGCGTGTGACGCGGTTAAGTGTGGGAGCTGGCTTGCCTGCGATGGCATCACCGCGGTGTACCTGTTCAACCGAGTTGCCTGCATCGCAGGCAAGCCAGCTCCCACATTGGGCCGTGTTAACTATCCAGCGCCTTGTATTTTTCGCGCAGGTGGTTACGAATCCACACCGCCGACAAGTTGAGCGTGGCGATCACCAGCACCAGCAGCAAGGCGGTGGCGTACACCAGTGGCCGCGCGGCTTCGACGTTGGGGCTCTGGAAGCCGACGTCATAAATATGGAAGCCCAGGTGCATGATTTTCTGGTCCAGGTGCAGGTACGGGTAGTTGCCGTCCACCGGCAGCGACGGCGCCAGTTTCACCACACCCACCAGCATCAGCGGCGCCACTTCACCGGCGGCGCGGGCCACGGCGAGGATCATGCCGGTCATCATCGCCGGGCTGGCCATCGGCAGCACGATCTTCCACAGCGTTTCTGCCTTGGTCGCGCCCAGTGCCAACGAACCCTCCCGCACGGTGCGAGGAATCCGCGCCAGGCCTTCTTCGGTGGCCACGATCACGACCGGCACCGCCAGCAGCGCGAGGGTCAGCGAGGCCCACAGCAGGCCCGGCGTACCGAACGTGGGTGCCGGCAGGGCCTCGGCGAAGAACAGACGGTCAACCGAGCCACCCAGTACATACACAAAGAAGCCCAGGCCGAACACGCCGTAGACGATGGCCGGTACGCCCGCCAGGTTGTTCACCGCAATGCGGATAATCCGCGTCAGGGTGTTCTGCTTGGCGTATTCACGCAGGTACACCGCCGCCAGTACGCCGAACGGCGTCACGATCATCGCCATGATCAGGGTCATCATCACGGTGCCGAAAATCGCCGGGAAGATCCCGCCCTCGGTGTTGGCTTCCCGTGGGTCATCGCTGAGGAATTCCCAGACCTTGCTGAAGTAGAAGCCGACCTTGGTCATCGTGCCCATGGCGTTCGGCTGGTAGGCATGCACCACTTTGCCGATGCCGATTTCCACTTCTTTGCCGTTAGCGTCGCGCGCCGTCAGGCTGTCGCGGTTGAACTGGGTGTGCAGGTCCGCCAGGCGCGCTTCGATGTCCTTGTAGCGGTTGTTCAATTCTGCGCGGCCCGAGTCCATATCAGCTTGGGCGGTAGCGTCGAGCTTGCCTTCCAGCTCCAGCTTGCGGCCGTGCAGGCGGATACGCTCCAGCCCGGCGTTGATCGCGCCGATGTCGGTTTTTTCCAGACTCTTGAGTTGCGCAGCCAGCTTGTTCACGCGGTCAACGCGGGCCTGCAGCTCCGGCCACGCGGCTTCGCCTTCGGCGATGACCTTGCCGTCCTGTTTGACGTTGACCAGGGTGCCGTAGAAGTTGCCCCACTCACGCCGCTCGATGGCCATCAGGTTGGCCGGCTTGGTCTGGTCCTTGAGCCACTCGCCGACGATCCAGGTGAAGTCGTTGCCGTTCAGGTCGCGGTTGCCGACCTTGATCAGCTCGCGGGTCATGAACTCCGGGCCCTGGTCGGGCACCGGCAGGCCAGCGCTTTTCAGGCGCTCGCGTGGCACTTCTTCCTTCTGTACCACTTCGCCGATGACGATATGGTTTTCCTGGCCCGGCACGTTGTAGTTGGCCTGGATCAGGTCGGCCGGCCAGAAGTGGCCCAGGCCACGCACGGCAATCACGGCCAGCAAACCAATAGTCATGATGACCGCGATGGACACCGCGCCACCGCTGATCCAGACGCCCGGGGCGCCGCTCTTGAACCATCCATTCAGGGAGTTCTGTTTCACAGACTTCTACCTTTCTTAAAGCGACGAGTATTTCTTGCGCAGACGCTGACGAATCAGCTCGGCGAGGGTGTTCATGATGAAGGTGAACAACAGCAGCACCAGCGCCGAGAGGAACAGCACGCGGTAGTGGCTGCCGCCGACTTCCGATTCGGGCATTTCCACTGCGACGTTAGCCGCCAGGGTGCGCAGGCCTTCGAACAGGTTCATCTCCATCACCGGGGTGTTACCGGTGGCCATCAACACGATCATGGTTTCACCGACCGCACGGCCCATGCCGATCATCAGCGCCGAGAAAATCCCCGGGCTGGCGGTCAGGATGACGACGCGGGTCATGGTCTGCCATGGCGTGGCGCCCAGGGCCAACGAGCCCAGGGTCAGGCCGCGCGGCACGCTGAACACGGCGTCTTCGGCGATGGAGTAGATGTTCGGGATCACCGCAAAACCCATGGCCAGGCCGACTACCAGAGCGTTGCGCTGGTCGTAGGTGATGCCCAGGTCGTGGGAGATCCACATGCGCATGTCGCCGCCAAAGAACCAGGTTTCCAGGTACGGGCTCATGTACAGCGAGAGCCAGCCCACAAACAGGATCACCGGGATCAGGATCGCGCTTTCCCAGCCATCGGGAACGCGCAGGCGGATCGACTCAGGCAAGCGGCTGAACACGAAGCCGGCCACCAGAATGCCAATCGGCAACAGCATCAGCAGGCTGAAAATCCCCGGCAAATGCCCTTCGACATACGGCGCCAGGAACAGGCCGGCGAAGAAGCCGAGGATCACCGTCGGCATCGCTTCCATTAGTTCGATCACCGGCTTGACCTTGCGGCGCAGGCTCGGGGCCATGAAGTAGGCGGTGTAGATCGCGGCGGCCACTGCCAGTGGTGCGGCCAGCAACATGGCGTAGAACGCGGCCTTCAGGGTACCGAAGGTCAGCGGCGCCAGGCTCATCTTGGGTTCGAAGTCGGTGTTGGCGGCGGTCGATTGCCAGACGTATTTAGGCTCGTCGTAGTTTTCGTACCAGACCTTGCTCCACAACGCGCTCCAGGACACTTCCGGGTGCGGGTTGTCCAGCAGCAGCGGTTGCAGCTTGCCGCCGGCTTCGACGATGACGTGGTTGGCGCGTGGCGACAGGCCGAACACGCCTTGGCCATCGACCACCGGGTCGACCAGCAGCGTGCGGTGCGCGGTGCTGTGGAACACGCCGAACTTGCCGGATGCGTCGAGGGCGGTGAAGCCTTTGCGACGTTCTTCAGCGGTGATTTCAACGATAGGCGCGCTGCCCATCTGGAAGGTACGGATCTGTTTCAGGCGTTGCTCGCCGTCCGGGTCGCGGGCCATGAACCACTGGGCCAGGCCGCCTTTGGAGTTACCCACGATCAGCGAGATACCGCCCACCAACTGAGTGCTGGCGGTGATTTCGGCGTTGCCGTCTTCGAGCAGTTTGTAGCGACCGTTGAGGCTCTTGTCGCGCAGGCTGAAGACGTCAGCAAGGGCACGACCGTTGATCACGTACAGCCACTGCTGGCGTGGGTCGATGAAGATCGCCTTAACCGGCTCGGTCATTTGCGGCAGCTCGATACGCTTCTGCTCGCTGGTGACTTCGCCAGTCATCATGTTTTCTTCGCGGCTCAGGCTCAGCACGTTCAAGTAGGAACCTGCGGAACCGGCAACGACCAGCGAGGAATCGGTGGCGTTAAGTGCGACGTGCTCCAGCGGGCGACCCTGCTCGTCGAGCACGATCGGCGTTTCGCCGTAAGGGTATTCAATGGCCGGGGTGATGGTTTTCTTGCCGTCCGGGTAGGACACCTTATAAGTGTGGCGGAACACCAGGGACTGGCCATTGGACAAACCCAGGATCACCAGCGGGCTGCCCGGCTGGTCTTCACCAATGGACGCAACGCTGGCGCCTGCCGGCAGCGGCAAGTCGACACGCTTGAGTTCAGCACCCGTGTCCACATCAAAGAACAGCGCCTGGCCCTTGTCGGAAACCCGCATGGCAACCTGGTTCTGCTCTTCGAGGGAGATCATCAACGGCTTGCCGGCGTCCTGCATCCAGGCGGGCGTCAGCGCATCTTCCTTGGTCAGCGAGGCGCCCTGGAACAGTGGCGCGACGACGTAGGCAAGAAAGAAGAAAATCAGGGTAATGGCGCCGAGGACGGCGAGGCCGCCGATCAACACGTACCAACGGGTCAGGCGATCCTTGAGCGCGCGAATGCGGCGCTTGCGTTGCAGCTCAGGCGTATTGAAATCAATGCGCTTGGGAGGAGAAGTCGTCGTCATGGTGGAATTGGCCAGATCATTCATGCGCACACCCTAGCGATCCTGTATGACAGAAAGATGACAATGCAGTGACGCAGCAAAGCCGCCGCGTAGCAGAGCTGGCAGCGGACTAAAAAATTAGGGGTGTAGACGGTTTAATGTGAGAGCGGGCTTGCCCGCGATGGCATCAATGCGGTCTCAACGCTACACCGCGTCGCCAGCATCGCGGGCAAGCCCGCTCCCACACAAAAGCATGCATCTACACCAGGTCTTGCAGGCTTAGTTGCCTTCTTTCAAACCCAGGTCAGCCAGGGCCTTGGCGGCCACTTTGGCTGGCAGCGGGATGTAGCCGTCTTTGACGACCACTTCCTGGCCCTGTTTGGACAGAACCAGCTTCACGAACTCAGCTTCCAGCGGAGCCAGAGGCTTGTTCGGGGCTTTGTTGACGTACACGTAGAGGAAGCGCGACAGCGGGTATTTGCCGTTCAGGGCGTTTTCTTCGCTGTCTTCGATGAAGTCAGTGCTGCCTTTCTTGGCCAGGGCCACGGTCTTCACGCTGGCGGTTTTGTAACCGATGCCCGAGTAACCGATGCCGTTCAGCGAGGAGCTGATCGACTGCACAACCGACGCCGAACCTGGTTGTTCGTTCACGTTAGGTTTGTAGTCGCCTTTGCACAGGGCTTCTTCCTTGAAGTAGCCGTAGGTGCCGGATACCGAGTTACGACCGAACAGTTGCACCGGCTTGTTGGCCAGGTCGCCGGTCACGCCCAGGTCGCCCCAGGTTTTGACATCAGCTTTGGCGCCGCACAGACGCGTCGAGGAGAAGATCGCGTCGACTTGTTCCATGGTCAGGTGCTGGATCGGGTTGTCCTTGTGCACGAACACGGCCAGGGCATCCACGGCAACCGGGATAGCGGTTGGCTTGTAGCCGTACTTCTGCTCGAAGGCCGCCAGTTCGGTGTCCTTCATCTTGCGGCTCATCGGGCCCAGGTTGGAGGTGCCTTCAGTCAGCGCAGGCGGTGCAGTGGCGGAGCCGGCAGCCTGAATCTGGATGTTGACGTTCGGGTATTCCTTTTTATAGGACTCAGCCCACAGGGTCATCAGGTTAGCCAGGGTGTCGGAACCAACGCTGGACAGGTTGCCCGATACACCGGTGGTCTTGGCGTAAGCCGGAATTGCCGGGTCAACACCAGCGGCTACCGCGTTAGCGGTCGCAACGCCAGCAGCGACAAAAGTCATTGCCGCCATCAAACGTTTCAGTTTCATGCCTTGCTCCTAGCAGATAGGGATAGTTGGATCGGGGCCAAGTATCGGTAGGCCGTGTGAACACTCTATGTCCGCAATGTGACAATTAGATGAAAGGCCAGCATTTGTGAAAAACCTGACAGGAAGGGGAAAGACCAGTAAATCCGGGACTTGCGAGGAGGTTGAAGCGCATGAAGCGGTGTTTCAGAAATACTCTGTAATCGTTGGCCAACCATAAACCCTGTGGCGAGCGAATGCCCTCGCCACAGCGTCATCGCAGGGTTTTAGCGCCCGCGCTTCCACAGGTAGCCACCCACCAGCATCCCCATCACACACAGCACGGCGACATAGTAGGCCGGGCCCATCGGGCTTTCCTTCATCAGCAGCGACACCGCCAGCGGCGTCAAACCACCAAACACGGCGTAGGCGACGTTGTAGGAGAACGACAACCCGCTGAAACGCACCACCGGCGGGAAGGCTTTCACCATCACGTAAGGCACCACGCCGATCACCCCGACAAACAGGCCGGTCAGGGTGTACAGCGGGAAAAGCCAGTTGGGGTGATCGATCAGGCTGTGGTACAGCGTCCACGACGTTGCCAACAGCAACAGGCAACCGATGACCAGCACGCGGCCAGCGCCAAAACGATCAGCCAGGGCGCCGGAAGCGATGCAGCCCAGGCTCAGGGTCACGATGGCCAGGCTGTTGGCTTGCAATGCGATGGTCGGGCTGAAGTGGTAGACGGTTTGCAGCACGGTCGGGGTCATCAGGATGACCACGACAACACCGGCCGACAGCAACCAGGTCAACAGCATCGACAGCACGATGGCGCCACGGTGGTCGCGCAATACCGCGCGCAATGGCAGCTCGGCGGCCAAGGTTTTGCGCTGCTGCATTTCGGCGAAGATCGGCGTTTCATGCAGCCAGCGGCGCAGGTACACCGAGAGCAGGCCAAACACGCCGCCCAGCAGGAACGGGATACGCCAGGCGTAATCGGACACTTGTTCCGGGCTGTAGAGCGTGTTGATGGCGGTGGCCACCAGCGACCCCAACAGGATGCCGGCGGTGAGGCCGCTGGTCAGGGTGCCGCAGGCATAGCCGATATGGCGCGGCGGTACGTGTTCAGAGACAAACACCCAGGCGCCCGGTACTTCGCCGCCGATGGCCGCGCCCTGGATGACGCGCATCAACAGCAGCAGAAGCGGCGCCCACAGGCCGATCTGCGCGTAGGTCGGCAGCAGGCCCATGATCAGGGTCGGCACGGCCATCATGAAGATGCTCAACGTGAACATCTTCTTGCGGCCGAGCAGGTCGCCAAAGTGCGCCATGATGATGCCGCCCAACGGACGAGCCAGGTAACCGGCGGCAAAGATGCCGAAGGTCTGCATCATGCGCAGCCATTCCGGCATATCGACGGGGAAGAACAGTTTCCCGACCACGGTGGCGAAAAACACGAAAATGATGAAGTCGTAAAATTCCAGCGCCCCGCCCAAGGCAGACAGCGACAGGGTTTTGTAGTCGTTGCGGGTCAGCGGGCGCGACGGTTGCGCGCTGCTTGCGGGCACGGAGGACATGGCAAGGCTTCTCTTATAGTAATGACGGCAAGCCCGGGACTTGCGGCGGGTCTGGCAAGATAGCAAATCGCTTGAAAAAGCACAGCGCCCACCGAATAACACTTTGCAGGCGCGCGTTAACACCCGTTTCTTCCCTTTATTAGCCATCAGAAGCACAGTTGCGGGAAAAAGCCGCATTACAGCCAGGATTTGCCGACCAAATGAGCGCCGGGAGGTCGTCGTGGCGCCAGCGTCTCGATATACTCGGCCCCTGCAAGCGCAAGAACCCCAGTCTTGAGGGGCTGCTGTGCCAAAACGTCGTTGGGTGCCATCCAGCCGATTTGGCAGAGTTTCCCTTTAGTACGCCTTACGAGAAACGCATCGAGCGGTGTATGTTGGTGCTGAAACGTTTTTCCAGAGACGGCTATCCACTTGAAATACCCATGAAGCGTCACGGGTCAGAGGCACCCTCGGCATGATCGAACTCGAACAAGAAGATCCTATCCCGCAAGGCGATCTCGCCCTGCAAATCACCGCACTCCCGCGTGAAACCAACGGTTTTGGCGATATCTTCGGCGGCTGGCTGGTCGCGCAGATGGACCTGGCCGGCACCGCCATGGCCAGCAAAGTGGCCGGCGGACGTGTCGCCACGGTGGCGATCGATCGCATGGCGTTCCTGGTGCCGGTGGCGGTCGGCGCGCAATTGTCCTTCTATACCCAGGCCCTGGAAATCGGCCGCAGTTCGATCCAGATGATGGTCGAGGTGTGGAGCGACGACCCGCTGTCCAGCGAATGGCGCAAGGTGACCGAGGCGGTATTTGTGTTTGTCGCCATCGACGGCAGCGGCCGTACCCGCTCGGTGCCATCGCGCGCGCGTTAAACATCGCCGGGTTTTGACGGTCAATTGCCCCATTGCCTGCCATGAGAGAGCACTGCTATGCCTACGCCCCACGTTGAAACCGTGAAAATCGACGAGCTGGACTGCTGGCGCGTCCGCCACAACGGTGCCGAAGTGATGGTGGCCCAACAGGGCGCGCACATCTTCAGTTACCAGCGCCAGGGCGAGCAGCCAGTGATCTGGCCGAACCCTGAGGCGGTGTTTAAGCAGGGCAAAGGCATTCGTACCGGCGTGCCGGTGTGCTGGCCATGGTTTGGCGTATTCGACCGTAACCCGCAAAGCGTGAAGGCGATGCGCCAAAGCGACCAACCCGCGGGTGCCCATGGTTTTGTGCGCACGGCACTGTGGGAACTGGCTGCAACCGAACTTGAAGGCCAGGCATTGCGCGTCGACCTGGTATTGCCGGTGCCGGCGGGCGGCTTTCCCGGCTGGCCGCATCAGGTCGGCCTGAAGCTGAGCCTGCTGCTGGACGATCAACTGCATATCCGCCTGACCAGCCACAACCGTGGCAGCGACACCGTGACCCTCAGCCAGGCGCTGCACACCTATTTCGCCGTGAGCGACGTACGCAACGTGCAGGTCGAAGGCCTGGACGGGCTGGCCTATATCGACACCGCCGACGGCTGGAGCGAAAAGACCCAGTCGGGCCTGCTGCACTTCAGCGCGGAGACCGACCGCATCTACCTGGACACGCCGGCGCAGTTGAGCATTGTCGATAAAGACTGGCAGCGTCGTCTCCAGCTCACCAGCCAAGGCTCGAACTCGACCGTGATCTGGAACCCCTGGACCGAACGCGCCAAGGCGTTCGACGACATGGCCGATGACGGCTGGCAGGGCATGCTGTGCATCGAAACGGCGAATGTGCTGGATGATGTGGTGGCACTGGCGCCGGGTGAAAGCCACACACTGGGCGTGAGCATCACAAGTCTCGCCTTGTAAATAACGAGCAAAATGTGGGAGCTGGCTTGCCTGCGATAGCATCACCGCGGTGTATCAGTCACACCAAGGTGGCCGCATCGCAGGCAAGCCAGCTCCCACACTGATTTGCGTTGTGGCTTAGAGGTCGGATTCCTTCACTGCCCGCACCTTCCCCGCATCCAGCGCATACGCCGCATCCGCCAAATCGTTATTGACCTTCTCCACCTTCAGCGTGCCGGTAACCCACAACGGCGTGTAGATGTCATCCAGCTTCAACCCCTTGGGATAACGCACCAGCACCAACTGGTTGGGCGGCGGAGGCGGCACGTGGATGCAGGCGCCTGGGTACGGCACCAAAAAGAACAGCGTGCTGCGGCCCTTGGCGTCGGTTTCCAGGGGTACCGGGTAGCCGCCGATGCGGATGTTCTTGCCATTCATGGCGGCCACGGTCTTGGTCGAATACATCACCGCCGGCAAGCCTTTGCTTTGCTTGAGGCCACCTTTGTCGGTGAACGTGCCTTGGGCTTCGGGGGAGTTGTGGTCGATCTCGGGCATGGCTTCGAGGGCTTTCTGGTCCGACAGCGGCATCAGGTCGAGCCAGTCGGTTTCCGGCAGTTCGCCAGCGTGCGCCAGGCCAGAGCCCAGCAAGAAGAGAGTCAACAGAAGACGGCGCATGGTGAGGCTCGGCAAGTACAGGTGGCGAGCATTCTAGCCCTCTGCGCCTGCGCAGCGCAGAGGGCTTTGTCGCTTAATTACTTTTTACGCAGCAGACCGTAGATCACCAGCAGCACGATGGCGCCGATCAGCGCACCGATAAAGCCTGCGCCTTGACCTGCCTGGTAGATGCCCAGGGCCTGACCACCGTAGGTGGCGACCAGAGAACCTGCGATACCCAGCAGGATGGTCATGATCCAGCCCATGCTGTCGTCGCCTGGCTTGAGGAAACGCGCCAGCAGGCCGACGATCAAGCCGATAAAGATGGTTCCGATGATACCCATGGCATTTCCCTCTGATTGAATGTGAGTCATGCCAAAGCCTAGTCAGGCTTTGCCATCCTGCAATCAGAGAGACGGCGGTGACCAATGGTTCCCGCCGATCCTCAGGTTATTGCTCGGCGATCAGCGCTTCGACCTTGAGGATCTGGGCTTGCAGCGTCGCACGGTCCTTGCAGCGCAGGTTGGCGTGGCCGACCTTGCGTCCGGCCTTGAAGGCCTTGCCGTAGTGATGCAGATGGCAATCATCGATCGCGATCACGCGCTCAACCGGCGGCACAACGCCGATGAAGTTGAGCATGGCGCTTTCGCCGACCTTGGCCGTGGAGCCCAGTGGCAAGCCCGCCACCGCCCGCAGGTGGTTTTCGAACTGGCTGCACTCGGCGCCTTCGGTGGTCCAGTGCCCGGAGTTGTGCACACGCGGCGCGATTTCGTTGGCCTTGAGGCCACCGTCGACTTCAAAGAACTCGAATGCCATCACACCGACATAATCCAGCTGCTTGAGCACACGGCTGGAATAGTCTTCGGCCAGGGCCTGCAACGGGTGATCGGTGCTGGCCACGGACAGCTTGAGGATGCCGCTGTCGTGGGTGTTGTGCACCAACGGGTAGAAGCGGGTTTCGCCATCACGGGCACGCACGGCAATCAGCGAGACTTCGCCGGTGAAGGGCACGAAGCCTTCCAGCAGGCAGGCGACGCTGCCCAGCTCGGCGAAGGTGCCGACCACATCGGCGGCGGTACGCAGCACTTTCTGGCCCTTGCCGTCGTAACCCAGGGTGCGGGTTTTCAGCACGGCCGGCAGGCCGATGGAGGCGACTGCAGCGTCCAGGTCCGCCTGGGACTGGATGTCGGCGAAGGCCGGCGTCGGGATGCCCAGGTCCTTGAACATGCTCTTCTCGAACCAGCGGTCGCGAGCGATGCGCAAGGCTTCGGCGCTCGGGTACACCGGCACGAACTGCGACAGGAAGGCCACGGTTTCAGCCGGGACGCTTTCGAATTCGAAGGTCACCAGGTCGACTTCATCGGCCAGTTGGCGCAGGTGGTCCGGGTCGCTGTAGTCAGCCCGCAGGTGTTCACCGAGGGCCGCCGCGCAAGCGTCCGGCGCCGGGTCCAGGAAAGCGAAGTTCATCCCCAGCGGGGTTCCCGCCAAGGCCAGCATGCGGCCCAGTTGGCCGCCACCGATTACACCGATTTTCATCAATCAATAACCTCAGGCGATGCGTGGGTCTGGATTGTCCAGCACGCTGTCTGTCTGCTCAGCACGGAATTTTTTCAGCACCGCATGAAACTGCGGGTGCTTGGCGCCCAGGATGCTGGCAGACAGCAAAGCGGCGTTGATCGCGCCGGCCTTGCCGATCGCCAGGGTGGCCACCGGGATACCGGCCGGCATCTGCACGATGGACAACAGCGAATCCACGCCCGAGAGCATCGACGACTGCACCGGCACACCGAGCACCGGCAGGTGGGTCTTGGCCGCACACATGCCTGGCAGGTGCGCCGCACCGCCGGCACCGGCGATGATCACCTCGATGCCACGGGATTCTGCTTCATCGGCATACTGGAACAGCAAATCCGGCGTGCGGTGGGCAGAGACCACTTTCACTTCATACGGAATGCCGAGTTTTTCCAGCATATCGGCGGTGTGGCTAAGGGTGGACCAATCGGACTTGGAGCCCATGATCACGCCAACCAATGCACTCATCGTCGTGCCTCTTCTCTCTGGGCGCCCGCAGGCGCGTCAAAAAACAACAAGCCACGCAGGAAATCCGGCGTGGCTTGTTGTACGAAATTTGGCCGGTTGGACCGGCCGAAGGCCGCGCAGTATACCGTAATAATCCAGATAAACAGCCCCTGGAATGACCATCTGTCCAGTGGCGCAAACCAGCGGTTTTATTGACTCCCGGGTCAGCGAAACCAGCGCAAATTCCCCATGGAAACGGGGTCAGTGTGGGAGCTGTCTGGCCTGCGGTAGCATCACCTGAATATGCCTGATGTACCGAGGCGTCTGCATCGCAGGCAAGCCAGCTCCCACACTAACCGCGTTCAACTGTAGGGGACTGCGCCGCGCCACCTTCCAACTTGCGCCACAACAACCGTACGTTGGCCTTGCGCACCAACGCGCAGCGATACAAACGAATCTCCAACGGCACATGCCATTGCGGCCCGCCGCACACCACCAGTTCGCCCCGCGCCAATTCGGCACGCACACTCAGTTGCGGCACCCAGGCAATGCCCAGCCCTTCCAGCGCCATGCTTTTGAGGCTATCGGCCATGGCGGTTTCGTAGATGGTGGTAAAGCGCAGGGAGCGCTGGCGCAGCAGCAGGTTTACCGAGCGCCCCAGGAATGCCCCGGCGCTGTAGGCCAGTAACGGCACACTGCCCTCGCCTTCCAGGTCAAACAGCGGCTTGCCGTCGGCATCGGCGGCGCACACCGGGAGCATTTCGGTGTTGCCCAAGTGCAGCGACGGGAAGATTTCCGGGTCCATTTGCATGGCCGCGTCCGGGTCGTAGAACGCCAGCATCAAATCGCAACCGCCTTCGCGCAGCGCATGCACCGCGTCGCCGACGTTGGTGGCAACCAGCCGCGTGGCGATGTTCAGGCCTTCATTGCGCAGTTGCGCGATCCAGCGCGGGAAGAAGCCCAGCGCCAGGGAATGCGCTGCCGCCACTTGCATGACCTCGCCCTGCCCGCCTTCCAGATGATGCAAATGGCGCAACACTTCGCCGAGTTGCTCGACCACCGTGCGCGCGGTGACCAGAAACAGCTGCCCCGCCGCCGTCAGTTCGACGGGCGTGCGCGAGCGGTTGACCAGGGTCAGGCCCAGCGCGGCTTCCAGGCTGCGAATACGCCGGCTGAAGGCCGGCTGGGTGACAAAGCGCCGCTCCGCCGCCTGGGAAAAGCTGCGGGTCGCCGCCAAGGCGCTGAAGTCTTCCAGCCATTTGCTCTCAAGGTTCATCACTTCCTCCCACGGGTACGCACCATTTTGGCACACACGCCCGCCATGATAACCGGGTCACACCGACATTATGCCGTTTGTGCATAGGCCAGTGTTTAACAGCATTGGCCCAAAAACTCCCACAAGCCTAGCATTCGCAGCGTTCCGGCCAGTTCCGGGTCCATATCGAGATGATTTCCGTCATGTCCTCCGCTGCATCATTCCGCACAGAAAAAGACCTGCTTGGCGTACTAGAAGTACCTGCTCAAGCGTATTACGGCATCCAGACCCTGCGAGCGGTGAACAACTTCCGCCTCTCGGGCGTTCCGATTTCGCATTACCCGAAATTGGTGGTCGGCCTGGCAATGGTCAAGCAAGCGGCCGCTGACGCCAACCGCGAGTTGGGCCAGCTCAGCGAAGCCAAGCACGCTGCCATCAGCGAAGCCTGTGCCCGTCTGATCCGCGGCGATTTCCACGAAGAGTTCGTGGTGGACATGATTCAAGGCGGCGCCGGCACTTCAACCAACATGAATGCCAACGAAGTCATCGCCAACATCGCGTTGGAGGCCATGGGCCACAACAAGGGCGAATATCAGTACCTGCACCCTAACAACGACGTGAACATGGCGCAGTCGACCAACGACGCCTACCCGACCGCGATCCGCCTGGGCCTGCTGCTGGGCCACGACGCACTGCTGGCCAGCCTCGACAGCCTGATCCAGGCGTTCGCCGCCAAAGGCGTCGAATTCAGCCACGTGCTGAAAATGGGCCGCACCCAACTGCAAGACGCCGTGCCGATGACCCTCGGCCAGGAATTCCGTGCCTTCGCCACCACCCTGGGTGAAGACCTGGCCCGCCTGAAAACCCTGGCGCCAGAGCTGTTGACCGAAGTGAACCTGGGCGGCACCGCCATCGGCACCGGCATCAACGCCGACCCGCGTTACCAGGCCCTGGCCGTACAACGCCTGGCCGTTATCAGCGGCCAGCCAGTGGTCCCGGCTGCCGACTTGATCGAAGCCACCTCTGACATGGGCGCCTTCGTGCTGTTCTCCGGCATGCTCAAGCGTACCGCGGTGAAGCTGTCGAAGATCTGCAACGACCTGCGCCTGCTGTCCAGCGGCCCACGCACTGGCATCAACGAGATCAACTTGCCGGCACGCCAGCCAGGCAGCTCGATCATGCCCGGCAAGGTCAACCCGGTTATCCCGGAAGCCGTGAACCAGGTGGCGTTCCAGGTAATCGGCAACGATTTGGCCCTGACCATGGCAGCCGAAGGCGGCCAACTGCAGCTGAACGTGATGGAGCCGCTGATCGCCTTCAAGATCTTCGACTCGATCCGCCTACTGCAACGCGCCATGGACATGCTGCGCGAACACTGCATCGTCGGCATCACCGCCAACGAAGCGCGTTGCCGCGAACTGGTGGAGCACTCCATCGGCCTGGTGACCGCGCTGAACCCGTACATCGGCTATGAAAACGCCACCCGCATTGCGCGTATCGCCCTTGAAAGCGGCCGCGGCGTGCTGGAACTGGTGCGCGAAGAAGGCTTGCTCGACGACGCCATGCTCGACGACATCCTGCGCCCCGAAAACATGATTGCCCCACGTCTGGTCCCGCTGAAGGCCTGACGGTTGTTGCACTGCTCACCAGGTTGAGGGACTAGACACCTCTCACCTTTTGAGGGCCTGAAGGCTCGTTCTTCAGGCCCTTTTTTTTGCCTCAAGGTTGTGAAATGACGCCCATAAAAAATCCAATATCGCCCTGCAAACCCTCCTTGCCTGCAACAGCTTGGCTGAAACCTTTAATCGCCCCGTGCAGACGGATCACGCGCTCCTAGGTATAGTGCCGCCCCTCTTCGCGTCAGAGATCGTCGGTAACGAGGTCCTGGACAGCGCGAAACCGCATGAATAACAACACCCGCAAAAGGATTGGGGTCGAAGCGTCGTGCACTGCCTGGTGCCGAGCGATGCGTCGCACCGTCCTGCGTTTTTGCCATTAGAAAAATCAGCGAGGAACACTCCATGCTCGAAGTCATCAACGACTTCCTCTCAGGGAAAGTACTGATCGTGCTCATTGTCGGGCTCGGCGGCTATTTCACGATTCGCTCGCGTTTCGTTCAGTTGCGCCACTTTTTCCACATGTTCTCGGTGTTCAAAGACAGCCTGAAGAGCAGCTCCGGCCAGCTCAGCTCGTTCCAGGCGCTGATGCTCAGCCTGGCCGGCCGTGTGGGCGCCGGTAACATCGCAGGCGTCGGTATCGCCGTGACGCTGGGTGGCCCCGGTGCCGTGTTCTGGATGTGGGTCACCGCGCTGGTGGGCATGTCCTCGAGCTTTATCGAATGCTCCCTCGGCCAGCTGTACAAGCGCACCGACGCTGAAGGCACCTACCGTGGCGGCCCGGCCTACTACATTCAGCACGGCCTGCAGAAGCGCTGGCTGGGTATGGTCATGGCGTTCCTGTTGCTGGTGACCTTCGGTTTCGCCTTCAACGGCCTGCAAGCCCACGCTGTGACCCACTCGCTGAACAACGCGTTCGGCCTGGACACCACCTACACAGGCCTGGCGCTGGCGGTATTGCTGGGCCTGGTGTTCATTGGCGGGATCAAGCGTATCGCCTCGATCGCCGACCTGCTGGTGCCGGTCAAGACGCTGGTCTACATCGCCGTGACCCTGTACGTGATCGTGCTGCAATTCGACCATGTGCCGGCCATGCTCGCGACCATCGTCAAGAGCGCCTTCGGCCTCGACCAGGCCTTCGGTGGCCTGGTGGGCAGCGCGATCATCATGGGTGTGAAGCGCGGCGTGTTCGCCAACGAAGCCGGTTTGGGCAGTGCGCCTAACGTGGCGGCAGTGGCCTCGGTAGAACACCCGATCGCCCAAGGTGTGGTGCAAGCGTTCAGCGTGTTCCTGGACACCTTCGTGATCTGCACCTGCACCGCGTTGCTGATCCTGCTCTCCGGTTTCTACACCCCGGGCTTTGAAGGCGACGGCATTGCCCTGACCCAGAACTCCCTGGCGGCGGTCGTCGGCGACTGGGGCCGGATGTTCATCTCGGTGGCCCTGGCGTTGTTCGTGTTCACCTCGATCATGTACAACTACTACCTCGGCGAGAGCAACCTGCGCTTCATCGTGGGCGACAACCGCAAAGTGCTGATGGGCTACCGCGCGCTGGTGCTGGTGCTGATTTTCTGGGGTTCCATCGAGAACCTCGGCACCGTGTTCGCCTTCGCCGACATCACCATGACCCTGCTGGCGTTCGTCAACCTGTTCGCCCTGGCGTTCCTGTTCAAGATCGCCATGCGCATCCTGAACGACTACGACGGCCAGCGCGCGGCGGGCATCAAGACGCCGGTGTTCGACTCCAGCCAGTTCCCTGACCTGGACCTGGACCGCAAGGCCTGGCCTGCGAACCCGGTGAAGCCTGAGCCTGGCGCTCAAGCCTCGGCTGAACTGAACGCTCAAGCGCCACGCTGAGCGCAGCAAGCCTAGATAGATGACACGCCGCCCGGCCTTGGGCATGCTCTGGGCCCGGCGGCGTTTTTCGTTCAGGAGAAGTCTCGATGACCACAGCTAACACCATCATGGTGCTCTACACCGGCGGCACCATCGGCATGCAAGCCAGCGCCAACGGCCTGGCCCCGGCATCCGGTTTTGAAGCGCGCATGCGCGAACAACTTGCCACCCTGCCACTGCCTGCCTGGCGCTTCCGGGAAATGGCGCCCCTGATCGACAGCGCCAACATGACCCCGGCCTATTGGCAGCGCCTGCACGTCGCGGTGATTGAAGCCGTGGACGAGGGCTGCGACGCAGTACTGATCCTGCACGGCACCGACACCCTGGCTTACAGCGCGGCGGCCATGAGCTTCCAGTTGCTCGGCCTGCCGGCGCCGGTGGTGTTCACCGGTTCCATGCTGCCCGCCGGCGTGCCCGACAGCGACGCCTGGGAAAACGTCAGTGGCGCCCTGCACGCGTTGGGCGAAGGCCTGTCGCCGGGCGTTCAGCTGTATTTCCATGGCGCGCTGATGGCGCCGACCCGTTGCGCGAAAATCCGTAGTTTCGGTCGTCACCCGTTTGCTGCCCTGCAACGCAACGGGGGTGTCACCCAGGCCGAAATGATCCCGGCCGCCCTGCATTACCGTCAGCCCAAAGCGTTGGCCAACGTCGGCGTGCTGCCGCTGGTGCCGGGTATCGCCGCCGGCCAACTGGATGCGCTGATCGACAGCGGCATTCAGGCGCTGGTGCTCGAATGCTTCGGCAGCGGCACCGGGCCGAGTGACAACCCGGCCTTCCTCGCGAGCCTCAAGCGTGCGCAGGACCTGGGTGTGGTCGTCGTCGCAATCACCCAATGCCATGAGGGCGGCGTGGAACTGGACGTGTACGAAGCTGGCAGCCGTCTGCGCGGCGTGGGCGTGCTTTCCGGTGGCGGCATGACCCGCGAAGCGGTGTTCGGCAAGCTCAACGCCTTGCTCGGCGCCGGCCTCGAAATCAGCGAGGTCCGCCGCCTGGTAGAACTGGACCTGTGCGGCGAACTGAGCTGACCGGCATGTAACTTGCTCCCCTTCCAGCCATCCCCTGGCTGGAAGTTCCCATGCTGCACTCCCACCTCACCACCCTCAATGCCGTCTCTTTGGTGCTCAACACTTTCAAGGCCGAAGGTTTGCCGTTTGAGGCGCTGCTGGCCGGCAGTGGTATCTGCGCGGCGGACCTGAGCCGCTCCGACACGCGCATCACCACCAATCAGGAGATGCGTGTGTGTGCCAACGCCGTGGCCCTGCGCCAGGATGTCGGCCTGGAGCTGGGGCGCCAAATGCATGTGTCGGCCTACGGCATGCTCGGTTACGCCCTGCTCACCAGTGCCACCTTCGGTGACGCTTTGCGCCTGGCCCTGCGTTATCCGGCGCTGTTGGGAACACTTTTCGAGCTGAGCCTTGAAGAGGACGGCGATCGCATCTGGTTCACCGCCAGCGACTACCGCGAAAACCCTGCGCTGGAAATGTTCAACGTCGAACTGTGCCTGGCCTCGCTCAAGGTGATCTGCGACGACCTGCTCGGCCAGCCCCTGCCGCTGCTCGCCGCACGCTTTGAACATGACGCCCCGGACTACCGCACGCGCTACACCGAGCGCTTCCCTTGCCCGTTGCAGTTTCAGGCCACCGCCAACGCCTTTGCGTTCGACAAGCACTGGCTCGACCGGCCGCTGCCGCTGGCCGATGCGATTACCCACCAGGCCATGGCCGAGCGCTGCCGCAAACAGAATTTGGAGTTCACCGGGCGCCAGGCCTGGCTGGGCAGGATTCGCCAGCTGCTCACCGCCCAACTCAACGCAGCACCTGGCCTGGAAGGCCTGGCCGAGCAAATGAACTGTTCGGCGCGCACCCTGCGTCGGCATCTGCACGACTTGGGCTGCAGCTATCAGGAACTGCTTGACGAGCTGCGCTTTGAGCGCGCCAAGCAACTGCTGGCCGAAGACCAATGGCCGATCTATCGGATTGCCGAGGCGTTGGGCTTCAGCGAAACCGCGAGTTTCAGGCATGCGTTTGTCCGCTGGAGTGGCGTGGCGCCGAGCCAATTTCGACCGTGACGCCCCATTGAGGGGCGAATTTCGGACAGACAATTTGGCCATATTCATCCCCTTTTGGCCGCTCCTGCCATTCTCATAAACCGCGTCCGCCGCAAGACTGCATCCACCGATACAGCCTGCGGAGAACAACAAATGCTGACGATCTACTCGGACGACCACCACCTGCACCACGGCCGTTGCGAACTGATGGACGGGCAACTGATGCCGTGCTTTGAGATGCCCTCGCGTGCCGACCACGTGCTGCAACGGGTCAAGGACCGTGAACTGGGGCCGGTCAACGCGCCACAGGACTTTGGCCTGGCACCGCTGCAACGCATTCACAGCCGTGACTACCTGGATTTCTTCAAAGGTGCCTGGGCGCGCTGGACCGAATTCGGCCAGGACGGCGACCTGCTGCCCTACACCTGGCCCGCCCGCACCTTGCGCCGCGTGTTGCCCACCAGCCTGCACGGGCAGCTCGGTTACTACAGCTTCGACGGCGGCGCGCCGATTACCGACGGCACCTGGCAAGCGGCCTACAGCGCGGCGCAAGTCGCCCTCACCGCCCAGGCCGCCATCCAACAGGGCGCCCACAGCGCCTTCGCCCTGTGCCGCCCGCCGGGGCATCACGCCGCCAGCGACTTGATGGGCGGTTATTGCTACCTCAATAACGCCGCCATCGCCGCCCAGGCCTTTCTCGATCAGGGCCACAAAAAAGTCGCGATTCTCGATGTGGATTACCACCACGGCAACGGCACCCAGTCGATTTTCTATGAGCGCAGCGATGTGCTGTTCACCTCGATCCACGGCCATCCGGAAGCGGAATTTCCGTTTTTTCTGGGTTATGCCGATGAGCTGGGCCACGGCGCGGGTGAAGGTTTCAACTTCAACTATCCGCTGCCCGCCGGCTCCGGCTGGGACACCTGGAGCGCCGCGCTGGAGCAGGCCTGCCAGGAAATTACGCGCTACGGCGCCGACATCATCGTCGTGTCCCTGGGTGTGGACACCTTCAAGGACGACCCGATCTCGCAGTTCAAGCTCGACAGCCCGGATTACCTGGCCATGGGCGCGCGTATCGCCCGGCTGGGCAAACCCACGCTGTTCGTGATGGAAGGCGGTTATGCGGTGGAAGAAATCGGCATCAACGCCGTCAACGTTCTCGAAGGTTTTGAAGGGGCAGCCCAATGAACATGCTCAAGTCACTCGTGCTCTGCGCCGCCGTTATCAGTGGCGCGGCGCATGCCGAAGAGAAAACCCTGCGGGTCTACAACTGGTTCGACTACATCACGCCCAAAGCGCTGGATGACTTCAAGGCACAGCACTCCGACATCAAGCTGGTGTACGACATTTTCGACACCAACGAGGCGCTGGAAGCCAAGCTGCTGACCGGCAACTCCGGCTATGACGTGGTGGTGCCGTCCAACGTGTTTCTGGCCAAACAGATCGAAGCCGGCGTATTCCAGCCGCTGGACCGCAGCCAGCTGCCGAACTGGAACCACCTCGATCCCAAGCTGATGAAGCTGATCGAAGCCAACGACCCGGGCAATAAATTCGCCGTGCCCTACATGTACGGCACCATCCTCATCGGCTTTAACCCGGCCAAGGTCAAGGCCGCGCTGGGTGACAACGCACCGGTGGACAGCTGGGACCTGATCTTCAAGGAAGAAAACATCAGCAAGCTCAAGCAGTGCGGCGTCGCGCTGCTGGACTCGCCTTCGGAGATTCTGCCGCTGGCCCTGCAACACCTGGGCCTTGACCCCAACAGCAGCAACCCCAAGGACTATGAAAAAGCCGAAGCGCTGCTGATGAAAATCCGCCCCTACATCACGTACTTCCACTCCTCCAAATACATGGCCGATATCGCCAACGGTGACATCTGTGTGGCCGTCGGCTATTCCGGCAGCTTCTCCCAGGCCGCCAACCGCGCCAAAGAGGCGAAGAACGGCGTGACCGTGGACATGCGCCTGCCCAAGGAAGGTGCGCCGATCTGGTTCGACATGCTCGCCATCCCCAAAGGCGCCAAGAACCCGCAGGACGCCTACACCTTTATCAACTACCTGCTGCAACCGCAGGTGATCGCGCCGATCAGCGATTTTGTCGGCTACCCCAACCCCAACAAAGACGCGACCGAGCAGGTGGATGCGTCGATTCGCAACAACCCCAACCTGTACCCGACCGAGGCGGCCATGGCCACGCTCTACACCTTGAAACCACTGGGGCGCGATGCCGAGCGCGCTCGCACGCGGGCCTGGACCAAGATCAAGTCGGGCACCTGACACCCCACCGCCAACGGACAGTCAGTGCCCCTGAGACGACTGTCCGCCACCCAGCTGCTCACAAAAGAACCTGCCACCCGAGCAGCGCTGCAAGCCTGCCTGGTCGCTGGGCCCGTTGGCCACAGGCAACGCACACTCCCCGCCGCCGCTAACTAAGTAATGCCCGCCCCCTCCTCATCGCGCCTAACGTGAGCGCGATCGTCGCCGCAAGATCAGCCAGGAACCGCTACAGCCAGGGTCTGCGCGCTGAGGCCCACGGGCGACCTCGCGTATTTCTCAAGGCCAAGGAGTGCCCATGAAAGACCTCGTTCCAACCGAAAACAGCGGATTACTAGCGCAGCTGGCCACCGGCCCGTCCCTGCGTGAAGTGGCTTGCACCACCTTGCGTGCGGCGCTGCGCGAGCTGTATCCGGAGCTGGATATCAACCCGGACCTGGCCATCGTCAACGCCCCGCAATGGCTCGAACTGGGCGGCGACATCATCCCCGCCAAGCCGGCAACGGACACCCTCACCGGCGCCCTGACACGCAGTGCAATCTCCCGCATGCCCGTGACTTACCTTGATCGCGAACACTACCTGGCGTACCCCCTCAGGCAATGGCCCTGACGTGCACCTGCCCGTCAGGATCGACGCGATAGGCCGACTGATCAATGAGCTCGCGCCGCTGCTGTTCGTGGCCTTCCAGGAGCAACAGATAGATTTCTGGAACCAGAGCGCAGGCACCACCGGCCCACGCTGGCAGCTATTTGCCCAGTCGCTGCGCGATGTGTGGAACGTGCAGGAGGTTCATGGCTGGAACGCCGACGACTGCGCCGTGGCACGGGCGGTGTTCCACTGTCCCGAGTTCATCAAGCGCCAGCCCCACGACCCGTACGCGACACGCGCCTACCTGGTGGACATCGATGCGCAGGACGCCAGCGGCGCCCAGCACATCAGCGTTACGGCCATGGCCGTACTGATCGCGCATCACGGTGAACAGACCATCATCCTCAGCTACTCGATCGATACCGGCTATGCAAAATTTGCCAGCCTGGAGGCCTTCGGCCAGGCACTGCTGCCCTATATCGCCGACTTGCCCGGCAAAACCCTGAACTGGCGCTTGCTGGAACCGGACGGCAACTTTTTCGAACACCAGGCCTGCAGCCTGATCAGCTTGCAAATCGAAGCAATGGGCGATCTCGACCTGGCCGATGCGGCCCCCAAATCGCTGTTGCCCGCCCGCGCTATCGGCATGCAAGGGGCCGAGCTGGCGCGTCTCGATCAGTCGCGTATTGGCACCACGCGACGGGCATTGCCGGCCTGGCTGCTGCAGGCCTCGGAAACCGATCAATCAGCCTACGGGCGCTACATGATGGACCTGGCCGCGCTGAGCCTTCAAAGCGACGGCAAGACCTTCATGGACGAACTGCCAACCCTCACCGACTTCACCCGCACGGCCTTGCGCACAGCGCTCATCAAGGACCATCCGCAGGCCTCATCACTGGATCTGGACCGCGTGACAATAACGGTCACCAGCCAAGTCGTGTGGGGGACCGTCGCGCTGCCTGGCCAGACGCAAACCCTGACCTTGAGCCTGGTCGAGCTGGCCTTGCAAAACCTCGTCGCGCTGCCGCTGGGCAACAAGACTGTGAGTTACCAGAACGGCAGCCCGACACCCGCGTGGATGACCGCAGACTACCTGGAGCAACTGGTCACCCAGGCAGACATCGGCAAGCACTACCCCGAGCGGGTCAACACACTGCTGCTGGCCAATCCCGAGCAAGCCTTGCGGCGCCAACAGTTGTACGCCGGACAACTGAGCCTGCAACTGCCCTTGCTGGCGCTGCAGTACAAGATTCGAGGCCTGTTCGACGTTGACGAACAGGGTTATCGCTACGTGCACGCGGTCATGGCCAGCAGCGCGCAACACCGCCGAGTGGATGGCGTCACCGTGGTGATCCGGCCGCTGGTACTGCGCCCCCGGTGGCGCGTGAGCGGCGCCACCGACAGCGTCGATAACATGTTTCTCATTGGGCCACAGGACCCTGCGAGTGGCCCTTGCCTGTTGTATCGACCATTGTCCAACGAACCCTTGGTGCAGTTTCCCTCACAGGCCAACCTGCTTTACGCCATCAAGCAGGACACGCCGTTACGCCAGTCGGTACTGGCCTGGCTGCCCGACGCTGTGCGCCAGGATTACGCCCAGTTTGTCTTCCCCGGCAGCGTGCCTTCACCCTGGGTCCTGCCGACGCTGCTCAGCGAGCCGGTGAGTTCGATGGTGATGAGCGGCCCGATTGAGTTCGGCACCCAGGCGCTGGGCGCGGACTGCCTCGCGGTGCTGTACAACGCCAACGCCCGCGCCCTGGTGACACTGGCCGACCGTCAATCGGTGTCCAATGCCGAGGCTCGCTGGGAAAGCTTCAAGCATGCAGGCTGGATTGTTCTGAATGCGGCGCTGCCGTTCATGGGCCGCACAGCGGGCGCCGCAGCCTGGATCTGGCAACTCATGGATGACCTGCAGCAGGTTATCGAGGCCCGAGAAAGCGGCGATCAAGCAGCGGGCGTGAGTGCTGCCGTGGACTTTTTTCTGACCCTGGGCATGGCCCTGGCGCTGCACATCAGCCTGCAGCGCGCGCCGGCGCGTGCGCCTGAAAAACGCCCGCCGCCGGCAGCGTCGTTACCGGCCAAACCGTCGATCATCCAGCACCCTACGCTCGACACCGCGCACCTGCCGACTGACCATGACATCAACCTCCACACCCGCGGCGCCCTCACGCGTAACCGCAACAGCCTGGACGCGACACTGGACAGTTTCAGCCTGGCCAAACCCGCAGGGCTGGGCGACATAATCACCCAGCCCGGCCCTCATCTGCACCTCTACCCCAAGGGCCAGGCGTGGTACGTCCCGGTGGCGCAGCGCTGGTTCGAAGTGACGCTCGATGAAAACGACACCGTGCTGATCATCGACCCCAAGGACCCGAACCGCGAAGGCCCGGCCTTGATTGGCAACCGTCTCGGCCAATGGTTTGTCGACACCCGGTTGCGCCTGCGCGGCGGCGGAATGCGCAGCCGGCGACAGAAAGGCCAGCGCCTGAGGCCGCCGAAAATCCGCGAACTGCGTGAGCAACTGGCAGCCTTCGACACACAGGTCGAACAACGACGCCAGGACATGATGGGTTTGCAGCAGGCCATCGATCACGCGCCACCGGCCGATCGCGCAGAGGCCCGCACCACCTACTTGACGCACGTCAGCAGGCGCCTGGAAGAATTGGACGTACCGATTGCCCAGCTCAAATCGCTGAACATTCTCGATACCGTGCCGACGTATCAGGAAGCCATGCTCGGCTACCTGCATGACCAGATGATCCTGGCGCGAAGTGCCACCACCGAACAGATGATCCGCTTTCGAGACGGGCTGCACACCGTGTCTGAATACCTGGACAACGAGGACTTGCCAGACACCCCGATGGCCCTGGAAGACTGCCGTGCCGTCGACGCGTCGACCCAGGCCATGGTCGAGCGCATCAGTTACCTGCAATCACGGTTCAAGGAGGCCCGCGCCCTGGGGGTCAAAGGCGTGGAACTGGTGCTGCGCCACGAACAAGTGCTGCCCAAGATAACGCTGGATGACCTCAAGGCATTCCGGATCACCCTGTCACGCTTCCTCTGCGTGAATGAAGCCGCCTCGGCCAGCAAAGACACTGCGCGTTCGGTGATCGCCCAGATGGTCGACCGGGCGGAACTGGCGGTACAGAGCCTGTGCGAAGCCTTGCAGCCAGACAATCTGGCCACGCTGGATCAACAGATCGAGGTCCTCGACAGCCTGGTAGACCAGTTCACTGGCCTGGATCAAAGCCTGGCCGATTTGCCGGCCGATTTTCCACTGGATGTGCATCGCCCGGCCCTGGAGACCTTGCAGCAGCTCACCGAAGAGTTCGCCCAACGGGCGGTCAAACAAATGACCACGCTGCTGCGCGAGCGCAAGGCCCTGGAGTCGGCGATTGCCGGCCCCTCCGCGCCTGTGCCCAGACCGCAGAAAAAGGTGATCAAGACCCGCTTCCAGGGCATCGTGGTCGGCGAAGAACGCCCGCCACAACGGGGAGAACCGACCCCGCTGGTGGAGGTCAAGCAAGCACTGACCGGCAAGGTGATTGCTCTGTTTCATAAAAAGGACGGGGTATGGGTTGAGCGTGAGCGTACGGGGGCGCGGCCCACTGCGCGGGCGCAGTCGCGAAACGTGGCCGCCGGTATCGCCAGTGCTCAGGCGCTGCTCGACGATGTCGAACAGTTCATCACGCGCACCCAGCGCCTGGCCGGCGAGGCAAGACGCCTGCCCGTGGAGATTGAAGAGCGTTTCCACCGCCGCGCCGCGCAGCTGGCCCAGGCCGGCGAGGACATTGAGGAGGCATTGACCGCCAGCAATATGACCGAAAGCGGCTCACCGTCGGCCGCCTTGATCAACCGCAGCCTCGATGCCGCGATCAAACGCCTCTACGCCGAGGGCCTGCGCACCCGGCTCGACATGCTCAAGCAGCGCCCACCGACGGCCGCGCATGTCGAACTGCTTTACCGTGAAAACGAGATCATCATCAAACCGCTGCCAGGCCCACGCAGCAAGCTTTCCGGCCGCCACAAGGGCTATTTGAAGGAGTACGAAATCCTCGACGCCAAACACTCGAATGCGCTGTGGTACGCCCACTTTCACTACAAGGACCTGGTCAGTCCCGAGGAGGCCTACACCGCCGCGCACCTCAAGACCCAATCGCAGCGGCGTCTGGGCGGCAAGTATGAAGCGCCGGCCAAGGCCGATGACCGCGACAATATCGCGGTGTACCGCAGTGAGATCGGGCCGTTGCTGGCGCGATCACTGTTCTTCAAGACTGCCGCCTTGCCGGTGCCCCGGCGCTGAAGGTGGCGGCTGACACTCCCAGGCGCGGTACAACCGTCCAAGCGCCTGCGCGATGCTCGCCGGCGGCACGGCGGCAAACCCCAAGACCAGCCCGGCGCGCTGGTCGGGAGCAGTGCTGGAGTCCGGCAGCCAATAGGCGCTCAAGCCATTGACCTCGACCCCCACGGCGTGGGCCTGCGCCACCAGTTGCTGTTCGCGGGCGAGGCTGTCCACTCGCACCGTGAGGTGCAAGCCTGCCGCGACAGTGGGCAGGCTGCTCACGCCCGGCAGCTCACCGGGCCAGCCGCTCAACAGCGCGTCACGCCGGCTCAGCGCAGCGCGTCGCATACGCCGGATATGCCGCTGAAAGTGCCCCGCCGCCATGAACTCCGCCATCACCGCCTGGGTACTGACCTCCGAGTGGCGCATGTCGACCGCACGGCGCCGCGCAAACGCATCCACCAGGGCCGGCGGCAACACCAGGTAACCCAGACGCAACGCGGGAAACGCCACTTTGCCGAATGTGCCCACGTACAGCACCCGCCCGTTGCGATCCAGCGCGGCCAAGGGCGACAAGGGTGCGCCGCTGTAACGGTACTCGCCGTCGTAGTCATCCTCGATGATCCAACCGCCCGTGCGCTCGGCCCAGGCCAGCAGTTCAAGGCGGCGGGCCAGGCTCATGACCACGCCCAACGGGTACTGGTGGGAGGGGGTGACATACGCCACGCGACAATCGCTCAGGGTATTGAGCACCTGGCAGTCAATGCCCTCGCCGTCCACGGGTACGCCGTGCAGGCGCCCACCGGCCAAGGCAAACGCGTGACCGGCGGCGCGGTAGCCCGGATTTTCTACCGCCACGCCATCGCCCGGCTCTACCAGCAACTGTGCACAAAGGCTGATTGCCTGTTGCGCGCCGCAGGTGATCACAATTTGCTCAGCCGCACATTGCATGCCCCTGGAGCTGCGCAAATAAGCGGCAATCAGACCGCGCAGGCGCGCGTCACCCGCCGGGTCGCCGTAGCACAGCTGCTCAAGGTCCGGTTTGCGCCAAAAAGCCCCATTCAGCTTGGCCCAGACCTCAAACGGAAACAGATCAAAGGCAGGCACACCCACGCGAAATGCCCGTGGCGGCCCCGACGGAGGCTGGGACAGATGGTTGGTTTTTACCCGCGCCAGGCTGGTGCTGTGGATAACTTCATGGTCCAGATCTTCCGGCAAATCCGCGCATTTTGTGGATAAGACTGGGGATAAGCCTGTTGAAAACCCTGTGGATACTTTTGTGGATAGTTTTTTCGGCGTCGGCAACTGGGCAACGTAGGTGCCGTCGCCAACGCGGCTCTCGATAAATCCCTCTGCATACAGCTGGTCATAGGCGCGCACCACACTGTTGCGGGAAATCGACAACGCCGCCGCCAGGTCACGGGTGGCGGGCAACCGCGTGCCGCTGACCAGCCGCCCGTCCAACACGCGCTGGCGCAGGGCGTCATACAGCTGGCGCGTTAAACCCAGGCGGCGATCCAGCTCAATCCCAGCGGGGTTGAATGACAGCGGCGGCGTGATGCACGACATATTGGACCTATGAAATTGGCGCCAGTTGGCTCTTACAACAGACCAATAGCCTGCCTAGGATGCAGGCATTCGCCAAGGATTATTTCCATGTACACACCCCGCGCCTTTGCCCTCGACGATTTGCCCGAACTGCAGCAACTGATCCAGCACACTCGCCTGGCGCAGTTGGTGACCTTTGGCGAGCAGGGCCTGCAGGCCAGCCACCTGCCGCTGCTGCTCAACCCCGATCAGGGCCCGAACGGTACGCTTTACGGGCACATGGCCAAGGCCAACCCTCAATGGCGCGACCTGCAAAATGGCAGCGAAGCCCTGGTGATCTTTGCCGGCGCCGACGCCTACATCAGCCCGGCGTTTTACCCGGCCAAGGCCGAGCACGGCAAAGTGGTGCCCACCTGGAATTACATCGCCGTGCATGCGTACGGCAAGGCCGAGGTATTTGCCGATGCCGAGCGCTTGCTGGCGGTGGTCACGGCGCTGACCGACCGCCACGAAGGCAACCGCGCCCAGCCCTGGAGCGTCAGCGATGCCCCCGCCGACTACATTGACGGCATGCTCAAAGCCATCGTCGGCTTCGCCCTGCCCATCGAGCGCCTGATCGGCAAACGCAAACTCAGCCAGAACCGCAGCCAGGCCGATATCAACGGCGTGCGCGAGGGCTTGGCCGCCAGCATTGATGTGCGCGATCAGACGCTCGCGCGCTTTATCCCTCAAGGAGGCACAGAATGAGCCAGATCGATATCCGCCCCGTCACCGCCGCCGACCATGCCGCCTGGCTGCCACTGTGGCAGGCGTACTTGAGGTTCTACGAAACCCAATTGCCCGACGCCGTCAGCCAAAGCACCTGGCAGCGCCTGATCGATGCCAGTGAGCCGACCCATTCCGCCCTGGCCTGGCAGGACGGCAAGGCGGTGGGCATGGTCAACTTCATCTACCACCGCTCCAACTGGAGCATTGAAAATTCCTGCTACCTGCAGGACCTGCTGGTGGAGCCGGCCCAACGCGGCAGCGGCGTGGGTCGCAAGCTGATCGAGTTTGTCTACGCCACCGCCAAGGCTGACGGTTGCTGCAAGGTCCACTGGTTGACCCACGAGACCAACGCCACCGCGATTCAACTCTACGAACGTATTGCCGAACGTCCTGGCTTTATCCAATTTCGCAAAGGTCTTTAAGGAGCCCCGCATGCCTATCTCACCCGCCGACTGGAAAGGCGTTCCCGCGCCCACCGTTCAAGTGCTCGAAGGGCGTTTCATCCGCCTGGAAAAACTCGACCCCGCGCGCCATGGCGATGGCCTGTTCCGGGCCCTTGAAGGCCCGGGCGCCGATCCGAAACTCTGGGACTACTTGCCTTACGGCCCCTTCCCCGAGCGCGCCGCGTTTGATGCCTGGCTCAACAACCATGCCCAGCACAGCGACCCGTATTTCTTCAGCGTGATCGACCGCCAGAGCGGCGAGGTGCAAGGCATCCTCAGCCTGATGTCCATCGTCCCGGCCCAGGGCCGCATCGAAATCGGCCACGTGACCTTCGGCGCGTCGATGCAACGCTCGCCCAAAAGCACCGAGGCGGTGTACCTGCTGGCCAGACACGCTTTCGAGCAGGGCTACCGTCGCCTGGAATGGAAGTGCAACAACGCCAATGCCCGTTCCAAATACGCGGCGCAGCGCTTGGGCTTCAGCTTTGAAGGCGTGTTCCGCCAGCACATGGTGGTCAAGGGACAGAACCGCGATACGGCGTGGTATTCGATCCTGGATTCGGAATGGCCAACCCTTGGGGCGGGGTTTGAAGCGTGGCTGTCCGAGGCGAACCAGCATGGTTCTGGCCAACTGAAAACACTGGTCGAGTGCCGGGCCTGATTCTCAGCCACAACACAAAACCACTGTGGGAGCGGGCTTGCTCGCTCCCACAGTTGATCTGCTGCGGGCCCACTGCTGTCATCTCTCCGACACATTCCTGCAACCACCCTTCGCTATACAGGTCGACTCGTTTCCATAACAAGGTCGTCCGCCATGCCCCCCTCGCCCCACCGCCTCGCACTCGCCATCACGTTATTGGCCAGCGGCCTTGCTGAAGCGGCGCCTGCGCCGACCAAAACCGTGCAGATCGACACGCCCACCACCACGGGGCAAACCCTGACCGGCAGTGATTCGTTGACCACCACAGCGCCGGGCAGCCTCACTACCTCCGGCGTGGCCGTCACGCTCAAGGACGGCACCAGCGGTGCGGGCGTGGTGATCACCAACGCGGGCAAGCTGGTCTCCAGCGGCGGGCGCGCTATCGACAGTTCGGGCACGCTCACCGGGGCGCGCAACTACAGCGTCTACAACCTCGCGGGCGGTGTGATCCAGGGCGCCAATGACGCGCTGCGCATCAACAGCAATTTTGCCAGCGGCAGTTTGTTGATCGACAACAGCGGCACCATTCGCTCGGCCACCGGCCAAGGGCTGGACCTGGATGCGATCCGCAGCGCCAACGTGACAACCACGATCATCAACCGCGCCGGTGGGTTGATTCGTGGCGATGCCAGTGACGGCATGAAGACCGACGCCAACGCGAACATTACCAACTACGGCGAGATCTCCACCGGCGACACGTTCTCGCGCGATGACAAATTCGACGGCGTCGATATCGACTCCGCCACCGGTGTGACGGTGACCAACTACGGCCTGATTTCCGGCGGTCGCCATGGCATCACCACTGACCTGGGTGCGTCGCTGACCAACTACGGCACGGTGATTGGCCGCAACGGCTCGGGCTTTGGCTCCGACGGCGACGGCACGGTGATCAACCACGGCACCATCACCGGCGCGTTCTCCGGTTTGCAGCCGGATGGCGACGGCGATGGCGTGGACATCGACAAAATCGCGCATATCGAAAACTACGGCATCATCCAGGGCATCGGTGCCGGCGGTGTCGACAAAAATGGTTTTGCCAACGGCAGCGAAGGCATCGCCCTGGGCGGCGGCTATGTGTACAACGCCAAGGGTGCGCGGGTCAGCGGCGCCAACAACGCGATCCTGGTGGACGACGGTAGCGACGGCCCGGGCGTTGCCGCGACCACCCTGGAAAACCACGGCGTCATTGAGGGTCTGAATGGCTTTGGCGTGAAGTTTGTCGGCAACTTTGCCGACACCGTGATCAACGGCGGCACCATCAGCGGCAGCAATGGCCTGGCTCTGGATCTGGGCGGCGGCGATGACACGCTGGTGTTGCTCAATGGCAGCCGCTTTGTCGGCCTGGTGGATGGCGGCGCCGGCTACGACCGACTGAGCCTGGATGATGCTGCAGGCGGCAGTTTCGGTGACAGCCGTAACGTCGAATGGCTGGCCGTGAAACAAGGCACCTGGACCCTCACCGGCAGCGGCGATTTCAGCGACGGCGGCGAGATTTACAGCGGTGCCAAACTGATCAACCAGGGTGGCATTGCCGGTAACGTGACAGTCGATGCCGGCGGTATTTACGCCGGGGGTGGCTCGGTGGGCAGCCTGGTGGTCAACGGCACGCTGCAAACCAGTACGGCGCTGGGCACCGCCACCATCGCCCGCGACGTGACCATGGGCAGTGGTGCGACCCTGGCCTATGGCGTGAATGCCGATGGCAGCAGCGCGCCGCTCAAGGTCGGCGGCACGGCCAACCTCAATGGCGCGGCGCTGGTAATCAACCCTGCCAGCGGCACGTATCCATGGCAGAGCCATTACACCGTGCTGCAAGCCGGCAGCATCACGGGTCAATTCGGTACCGTCACCAGCGACTATGCATTCCTCACGCCGAGCCTGGATTACAGCCCGACTCAAGTCGGCCTGACGTACACCCGTAACGACATTGCCTTCAATCAGTTCGCCAGTACCGGCAACGGCGCCAGCGCGGCCAACAGCCTGGCAGGCCTGGGCACCCACAATCCGCTGTATAACGCCTTGCTCTCCACCACCACCGCCACGGCAGGTGCAGCCATCGAGCAATTGGCCGGCAGCAGCACTGCCAACCTCACGGGCGCCACCCTCGGCGCCAGCGCCCAAGTAGGCAACAGCATGCTTGCGGCGATGCATCAATTGGGCGGCGGCGCAGGCTTGATGGTCGGGCTTGATCAGCGCGACACCCCAGTGCTCGCCGCCAGCGGCGTACCCAGCGAGGCGCGCAACCTCAATGACCCGAACGCGCGCGGTCGCCTGTGGCTGCAGGGCATCGGCAGCTACGGCAAGCTCGATGGCGAGCACGGCAGCAACGGCCTGACCCAACGCACCAAAGGCACGGTGCTGGGAGCCGATTGGGCCCTCGACAGCGACTGGCGCGTGGGTTTGCTGGGCGGTTATTCGAAGACCGACCTGGACACCTCCGGCGTGGACGGCAGCGTCGACAGCTGGCACGCCGGCGTCTACGCCATGCGCCAGAGTGGGCCTCTGGCCTTGCGCCTGGGCGCGGCTTACAGCGGGCACCAGGGCGACAGCAAACGCACGGTGGCCTTCAACGGTTTCAACGACCGCCCCAAAGGCGACTATGACGCCAACAGCCAGCAGGCCTTTGCCGAACTCGGCTACGCCATGGGCAGCGGCCACCTGAGTGCCGAGCCATTCGCCAACCTCGGCTACCAGCGCTACCAGCGTGACAGCTACAACGAAAAAGGCGGCGCCGCCGCGCTGCATGTCGATGGCCAGACCCAGGACAATTTCAGCAGCACATTCGGTTTGCGCCTGGCGCACCTGAGCCAACTGGACAACGGCATCAGCCTCACGCCCCGTGTCAGCGCCGGCTGGAAGCACACCTACGGCGATGTCGACAGCAGCACGCGTCAGGCTTTCCTGGCCGGCGGCACGGCGTTCAATGTCCAAGGCAGCGCCCTGGACCGCAACAGCCTGCTACTCGAAGCCGGGCTGGACGTCGGCTTGTCGGCGCGCCACAGCCTGGGCCTGGGCTACACCGGAGAGATGGGCAGCAACAGCCGCAATCACGCGTTGGTCGGCCAATGGCAGATGAGTTTTTAATCGCTCAGCACTAAAGACAACTCCCGCGAATCAGGGGTCGGTAGCCTGACAGTTATCGCCCCGTCATCTCGCTAAATTCCCGGCCTCTTATTCCATGAGGCTGGATTTACATGTCACTCGCACAAAAACAGTTCGCTATAGCCCTTACCCTCATGCTGGTGGTCACTGCTGCTCCGTTTGCACAGGCGCAGAGGAACCTGGAGCACGACAGCGACTGGCTTAACGAGATCCCTCTGGGCGACCTGCCCGCCGTGCACGACCGCGCGCCTCCCGCGCCTGGCGATGAGTTCTACTTCGTCGAGCATGCCACCACCCATAACGGTAAACAGGCGGCGATCATGCTAGATTACGCCATTGATCAACTGTTGGAGTCTGGCGCGCTGGGCAAGCGGGAACAGGATGCACTTGAGCACCTGGGCAGTTACCTGGGCAGCCTGGCGCCAGGCAACGTCGGCGCGGTGCTTGAGCAATTGGCGGGCAGCCAGCATGCCAACCTGGGCACCGCCACCCAAGACAGCCTGAAACAGCTGAACGCCAACCTGCTGTCGGCGATCCGCGAGCTGAGCGGCCAGACACGCGAAGGCGCTCGGGTGTGGCTCAACGGCCTGGGCAACAGCGGCAAGCTCGACGACCATCGCGGCAGCGCCGGTTTGCAGCAACGCACACAAGGCTTGATGGTCGGCGCCGACTGGTCGGTGAACCCCGCCTGGCGCGTCGGCGTCATGGGGGCCAAGTCAGGCAGCAACCTGGACGCCAAACGTTTCAAGGCCGAACTGGAAAGCTGGCACCTGGGCGCCTATGCCCTGCGCCAGGACGGCCCGCTGGCACTGCGCCTGGGGGCGATTTACAGCCACCACGACGGGCGAAATAAACGCAGCGTCGACGTCGATTTCCTCAACTTGCGCAACCAACTCAAGGGCAAGTACAGCGCTCAGAGCCAGAACGTATTCGTCGAGTTGGGCTATCAGCTGGGCGGTGCCGCAATCAGCATCGAACCCTTTGCCGGTCTCGGTTGGCAGCGCTATCACCGCGACAGCTTCACGGAAAAAGGTGGCGTGACGGCCCTGAACGTCGGCGAACAAACCCAACAGAACCTGGGCAGCACTTTCGGCCTGCGCCTGTCGAGCCTGTATGCCCTGGGCAATCAGATGAGCCTCACGCCCCACTTGAGTACACGCTGGCAGCACCTCTATGGCGACGTCAGCAGCACGGTTCGCCAATCTTCGGCATGGGATAAACGCGATGATTTCGACAGCGGCTTCACCCTCAGAGGCACCGCCCTGGATCGCAACAGCCTGGGCCTGCGCGCCGGTCTCGACCTTGCACTGTCGACCCAGCACACGTTGGGCCTGACCTACACCGCTGACGTTGGCAGCAACAGCCGCAATCAGGGGTTGATGGGCCAATGGGCCATGGGCTTTTGACCCACGCTTTATTTCAGGCGAAAAAAAAGGGGGGCACCTGCCCCCCCGAGGATTAAGCGGTCGTCTTGAAGGCTGTTACTCAGCCTTCGATTTCAATCAGGATTTCGCCAGGGTTGACCCGGTCGCCCTTGGCCACATGAACGGCAGAAACTTTGCCGGCAATCGCGGCCTGCACTTCGGTTTCCATCTTCATGGCTTCGGTAATCAGCACGGCTTGGCCGGCCTTGACCACGTCGCCTTCCTTGACCAGCACGTCGACGATATTGCCCGGCATTGCCGTGCTGACATGGCCCGGCTCGGTCGCGTGCTTGCGCTTGCTGCCGCCGCTGCTGACGAACTCGTTGAGCGGTTCGAACACCACTTCTTCGGGCATGCCGTCGATGGACAGGTAGAAGTGGCGCTTGCCTTCGGCCTTGACGCCAACCCCGGTGATATCCACGCGGTAGCTTTCACCGTGCACGTCGATCACGAACTCGGTCGGCACGCCTTCGCCACCGGCCCGCGCTACGCCGCCGGCCTCAGGAATCGGCAACAGCACTTCCGGGCTCAAGGTGCCGGCGTCACGCTCCTCAAGGAACTTGCGCCCGATGTCCGGGAACATTGCGTAGGTCAGCACGTCTTCTTCGGACTTGGCCAACGTGCCGATTTCGCCGCGCAGCTTGGTCATTTCCGGCTTGAGCAAGTCAGCCGGGCGGTGGTCGATCACCTCTTCGCTGCCGATGGCCTGGCGGCGCAGTTTTTCATTCACCGTGCCCGGCGCCTTGCCGTAGCCGCCTTGCAGGTAGAGCTTCACTTCATTGGTGATGGTTTTGTAGCGCTCGCCGGCCAGCACGTTGAAGAACGCCTGGGTGCCGACGATCTGCGAGGTCGGGGTAACCAGCGGCGGGAAACCGAGGTCTTCACGCACGCGCGGGATTTCGGCCAGCACTTCGCTCATGCGGTTCAGCGCGCCCTGCTCTTTCAACTGGTTGGCCAGGTTGGAAATCATCCCGCCCGGCACCTGGTTGACTTGCACGCGGGTGTCGACGGCGGTGAATTCGCTTTCGAACTGGTGGTATTTCTTACGCACGGCGTAGAAATACAGGCCGATTTCCTGCAGCAGCTCCAGGTCGAGGCCGGTGTCGAATTCGCTGCCTTTGAGGGCGGCAACCATCGACTCGGTGCCTGGGTGGCTGGTGCCCCAGGCGAAGCTGGAGATGGCGGTGTCGATGTGGTCGGCACCGTTTTCGATGGCCTTGAGTTGGCACATCGCGGCCAAACCCGCCGTGTCGTGAGAGTGGATAAAGATCGGCAGGCTCTGCTCGGCTTTGAGCGCCTTGACCAGCTCGCCCGTGGCGTACGGCGTCAGCAGGCCGGCCATGTCTTTGATGGCGACCGAGTCGCAGCCCATGGCTTCCATTTGCTTGGCCTGGGCCACAAACGCGTCAATGGTGTGCACCGGGCTGGTGGTGTAGGCGATGGTGCCTTGGGCATGTTTGCCGGCGGCTTTCACCGCTTCGATGGCCACGCGCAGGTTACGCACGTCGTTCATGGCGTCGAAGATGCGGAACACGTCGATGCCATTCACGGCCGCCTTGGCGACGAAGGCTTTGACCACGTCGTCGCTGTAGTGGCGGTAGCCCAGCAGGTTCTGGCCGCGCAACAGCATTTGCAGGCGCGTGTTGGGCAATGCGGCGCGCAGTTTGCGCAGGCGCTCCCACGGGTCTTCTTTGAGGAAACGTACACAGGCGTCGAAGGTCGCGCCGCCCCAGACTTCCAGCGACCAGTAGCCGACTTTGTCGAGCTTGTCGCAGATCGGCAGCATGTCGTCGGTGCGCATGCGGGTCGCCAGCAACGATTGGTAGGCGTCGCGCAGGATGGTGTCGGTGACAAAGATTTTCTTGGACATTGTTGTATTCCTCACAGGCCTGCGTGGGCGGCGATGGCGGCGGCGATGGCCAGGGCCAGCTCTTCGGGTTTGCGCTTGATCGAGTAGTTGGTCAGCTCAGGATGGCTTTCCACAAAACTGGTGTTGAACTGGCCGCTGCGGAATTCCGGGTTGCGCAGGATTTCCTGGTAGTAGGCGGCGGTGGTCTTCACGCCTTGCAGGCGCATGTCGTCCAGGGCACGCAGGCCGCGGTCCATGGCTTCTTCCCAGGTCAACGCCCACACCACCAGCTTCAGGCACATGGAGTCGTAGAACGGCGGGATGGTGTAGCCGGTGTAGATCGCCGTGTCGGTACGCACGCCGGGGCCGCCGGGCGCGTAGTAACGGGTGATCTTGCCGAAGCTGGGCAGGAAGTTGTTTTTCGGGTCTTCGGCGTTGATGCGGAACTGCAACGCGAAACCACGGTGCTGGATGTCTTCCTGTTTTACCGACAGCGGCAGGCCCGAGGCGATGCGGATCTGCTCACGCACGATGTCGATGCCGGTGATTTCCTCGGTGATGGTGTGTTCCACCTGCACGCGGGTGTTCATCTCCATGAAGTACACCTCGCCCTCGGCGAGCAGGAACTCCACGGTGCCGGCGTTCTCGTAACCCACGGCCTTGGCTGCGCGCACCGACAGGTCGCCGATGTAGGCGCGCTGTTCCGGGGTCAGCTGCGGGCTTGGAGCGATTTCGATGAGCTTCTGGTTGCGGCGCTGGATCGAGCAATCACGCTCGAACAGATGCACCACGTTGCCAAAGCTGTCACCGAGGATCTGCGCTTCGATGTGCTTGGGATTGACGATGCATTTTTCCAGGAACACTTCCGCCGAACCGAAGGCCTTGGTGGCTTCGGAAATTACGCGAGGGAAGGCTTGTTCGAGTTCTTCGCGGCTGTTGCAGCGACGGATACCACGCCCGCCGCCACCGGAGGTGGCCTTGAGCATCACCGGGTAACCAATGCGGTCACCTTCGGTGAGGGCTTCGGCGATGTCGGCAACGTTGCCTTCGGTGCCGGGCGTCACCGGTACGCCGGCCTTGATCATGCTGCGGCGCGCTTCGGTCTTGTCGCCCATGCGGCGAATCACTTCGGCCGACGGGCCGATGAATTTGATCCCGCGTTCGGCGCAGATGTCTGCCAGTTCGGCGTTTTCCGACAGGAAACCGTAGCCGGGGTGCAGCGCATCACAACCGGTTTCCACGGCCAGGTTCACCAGCTTGCGCGGGTTCAGGTAGCCGGCCAGAGGCTCGGCACCAATGCTGTGGGCTTCGTCGGCACGTTTGACGTGCAACGCATGGCGGTCGGCGTCCGAGTACACCGCGACCGAGCGAATGCCCATCTCGGCGCAGGCACGCACGATTCGTACGGCAATCTCACCACGGTTGGCGATCAGGATCTTTTTTATCACTTGGAAATTCCCTTGAGCCGATTGCTGCGTCTTCGACCCGCTGAGTCCGGGTCGGCGCGTGACCAAATGTTTCATGACAGTCGCGAGACACACACTAGGCGCAACGGAGGATTAACAAAAATCAATAATTATTGGGTTGTGTATAAGTAAACACTTATAGTTGGCCGAACGGCCTGGGGCGAGAGGACTCAAATAATGCGTAAGTCATTGATGCGTATGACATTACGCCAGTTGCAGATTTTCAACGAAGTCTGTGATTTGCGCTCCTACAGCCGTGCCGCCGAGGAAATGTCCCTCACACAACCGGCCGTAAGCCTACAAATTCGTCAGCTGGAAGAGCTGATCGGCCAGCCGTTGTTCGATTACGTCGGCAAAAAGCTCTACATGACCGAGGCCGCCGAAGCCTTGCAACGCGCCAGCCGGGATATTTTCGGGCGCCTGGAAAACCTCGATATGCAGCTGTCGGACATGCAGGGCTCGCTGCAGGGCCAGCTGAAGCTGGCGATCGAATCCAGTGCCAAATACTTCGTGCCGCACCTGTTTGCCGCCTTCAAGCGCCAGCACCCCGAGGTGCAGTTGCACCTGACGGTGGTCAATCGCGCTCAAGTGATTCGAAGGCTTTCAGACAACCGTGATGACCTGGTGATCATGTCCATGGTGCCGCAGGACATGGGCCTGGAATTTCTGCCGTTTCTGAACAACCCGATTGTCGCCGTGGCGCCGCTCGACCACCCTTTGAGCCTTCAAGGCCCGCTGCGCCTGCAGGACCTGGAACCTTACACGCTGCTGGTGCGCGAGCCGGGTTCCGGCACGCGATTGGCCTGCGAGGAGTACTTCAAGGAAAAGCGCGTGCATTTCACCCAAACGGTGGAAGTGGCCTCGGCCGAGGCGCAGCGTGAATGCGTGAGCGCGGGGTTGGGCGTGGCGCTGCTGACGCGCCACGCGATCAACTTGGAACTGGCCACCGGCGGGCTCAAGGAGCTGCCGGTGGAAGAACTGCCGCTGTACCGCAGTTGGTGCCTGGTGCAGGCCAAGGCCAAGCGCCTGTCACCGGTGGCCCATGCGTTCCTGGGCTTTATCCGCAGCGAGCGGGTGCAGATCAGCGCGTTGGCTGAGCGTTTCGCTGGGCAGCCGCGGGTGCCTGCCAGTGGAGTTCAGGGTAGTCCGTGATGCTCTGGAGCAATTGGCGCTCTTCGCAACGGTCTTCGATTGCGCGACGAAACGCCATGCGGCGCTGGTCTTCTTGCTGACGACGGGTTTTGACGGTGCTGCTGTCTTCGTATTGCCGGGCCATGTTGAGTCTCCCAATGCGAGTACGGGGAGTTCAGGATGGGCGCGGCGGATGACGGTTTGGCGGCGTGGGGGTTACAGGACGATGAATATTCCGGAATTGAAGGAGATTCCCTGTGGGAGCTGGCGTGCCTGCGATGCAGCCACCGTGGGTTTTTCAGTTAAACCGAGATGACGCTATCGCAGGCAAGCCAGCTCCCACATTTTGACCGGGTGCGATCCTGAATCAGTCGTCGAGGGCTTTGACCGATTTTGGCGAGAGACGCAGGCTGCGCAAGCTGCGCTTCACGCTCTTGAGGTGGTTGACCAGGCTCGGGCCGCGCGCCATGGCCACGCCCATCGCCAGCACGTCGATCACCACCAGGTGGGCGATGCGCGAGGTCAGCGGGGTGTAGATTTCGGTGTCTTCGTGCACGTCGATCGCCAGGTTGACCGTCGACAGCTCTGCCAATGGCGTCTGGCTTGGGCACAGCGTGATCAGCGTCGCGCCGCTTTCACGCACCAGGTTGGCGGTGATCAGCAAGTCTTTGGAGCGACCGGACTGGGAGATGCAGATCGCCACATCCGTCGGCTTCAGCGTGACCGCCGACATCGCCTGCATGTGCGGATCGCTGTAAGCCGCTGCTGTGAGTAGCAGGCGGAAGAATTTGTGCTGGGCGTCCGCAGCAACGGCGCCCGACGCACCGAAGCCGTAAAATTCGACGCGCTGGGCCTGGGACATTGCGGTCACGGCCTTCTGCAACTCCACCGGGTCGAGCTTTTCTCGCACTTCCATCAGGGTGTGCAAGGTGGTGTCGAAGATTTTCAGGCTGTAGTCGGCGACGGAATCGTCTTCGTGAATCGCAAATTGCCCAAAGCTCGCACCCGCCGCCAGACTCTGGGCCAGCTTGAGTTTCAAGTCCTGAAACCCGGAGCAACCGATGGCGCGGCAAAAACGCACGATGGTCGGCTCACTGATGCCCACGCTGTGGGCCAGGTCGGCCATGGAACTGTGCATCACGGCCGCAGGGTCAAGCAGCACGTGATCGGCAACCTTGAGTTCCGATTTGCGTAACAGGTGGCGCGACTGGGCGATATGTTGCAACAGGTTCAAAGGGCAGGACTCTTGTTATTGGCAGGCGCCAGGGATGTAGCAAGCTTGTAGTTATACTACAAGAATTGCCGTTTTGCCCGTCCGATGCATCACTAAATCGCCCTGATGCCCTTTGAATCAGCGGGCAGCCGCCGTGTAGCCACACAGGCGGGCTGGCCGTCTTTAAGGAAAGTCTGCATTTTTGCGTAACAAATCTGCCAGCCCCTCGGCCTCCACCGGCCGACTGATCAGATAGCCCTGCACCTCGTCGCAGCGCTCCCCTCGCAGGAAATCCAACTGCTGCTGATCTTCCACGCCTTCGGCCACCACCTTGAGCGCCAGCCCATGGGCCATGGCGATGATTGCACGCGTAATCGCGGCGTCTTCGCGGCCCTGGCCCAGGCCGCGAATGAACGTCTGATCGATCTTCACGTAATCCACGGGAATACGCTTGAGGTAGCTGAGGGACGAGTAGCCGGTGCCAAAGTCGTCAATGGCCAGCTTCACGCCCAGGTCGCGCAGTTGCTGGAAGGTGGCAATGATGTGCTCGACGCTGTCGAGCAACTGGCTCTCGGTCAGCTCCAATTCGAGGTATTGCGGGTCAAGGCCGGTTTCTTCGAGCACCTGGCGCACCAGGCTGACCAACTTGCCCTGGCGCAACTGGTGCACGGAAAGGTTCACCGACACCCGAATCGGCGCCAACCCCTGGCGCTGCCATTCACACGCCTGCCAACAGGCTTGGCGCAAGACAAATTCGCCCAGCGGCACGATCAGGCCTGTTTCTTCGGCCAGGCCAATAAAGTCCCCCGGCGGCACCATGCCCCACTGCGGATGCTCCCAGCGAATCAGCGCCTCGGCGGCGTTCAGTTTGCCCGTGGCCAGGCACAGTTTCGGCTGATAGAACACCGTGAGCTGGCGTTCGTCGATGGCCTTGCGCAAGTGGTTCTCCAGCTGCAAACGCTCAAGCGTGCTGGCTTGCAGGCTGTCGGTGTAGAACTGGAAGTTATTGCCGCCCAAGTGCTTGGCATGTTGCATGGCCATGTTCGACTGACTGACCAACGCGGAAATTTCCCGCGCATTGTCCGGCAGCAGGCTGACACCCATTGAGGCGCTGACCACCAGCTCATGCCCGTCTACCGTCACTGGCACCCGCAGCTTTGCCAGCAGCCGCGTGGCCACTCGCGCCAGGCTCGACAGGTTGCCGTAGGCGTCGAACAGCACGGCGAACTCATCGCCGGACAGACGCGCAATGGTGTCAGCCTCGGGCAACGCGTTGATCAGGCGACGCGCCATTTTCTGTAACAGCTGGTCGGCGACTTCATGGCCCAGGCTGTCGTTCAGCAACTTGAAGCGGTCCAGGTTGATATGCAGCAACGCCAGGCTACGCCCGCCCTGACGCACACGCGCATGGGCTTCGCGCAGTCGCTCGCGGAACAGCGAACGGTTGGCCAGGCCCGTCAACTCGTCATAGTGCGTGAGGTAGCGCATGCGCTCCTCAGACTCACGCCGCGCCGACAGATCGGCGAAGAAGCCCACAATGTGGCTGACATTTCCGCGAACATCGCGCACCACGTTCAGTTGCAGCCATTGGGGATACAGTTCGCCATTCTTGCGTGTTTCGACCAGCTCGCCCTGCCAGGTACCGTGGCTGAGCAGGGCCTGGCGAATCACCGGAAAGTGACGACGGGCGTCGCGGCTGCTGGGCAGTTCCACGACGTTGCGGCCGAGCATGTCGTCGATTTCAAAGCCGGTGACACGGCTGAAAGCCTGGTTGACGGCGATCAGCGCATAGTTCGGGTCAAGAATCACGATGCCTTCGCTGGCCGCCTCGAACACGGTCGAGGCCAGCCGCTGCTGTTCTTCCAGGGCCTTGCCGGCGCTGATGTCGCGGCGGGTGCCAAGCATGCGCGTTACCCGCCCACTGGGCGAGCGCTCCACGGCGCGGCCGCGGTCTTCGATCCAGACCCAGTGACCGTCGCCGTGGCGCACGCGGTATTCAACCTGATAGTCCTCGGTACGGCCTTTGAGATGCTCCACCAGTGCGCGCTTGAGCAGCGGCAAGTCGTCGGGGTGCAGGCGCGGCTTGAGGTGGCTGAGCATTGCCGTGACGTATTCAGGTTCCAGGCCGAACAACTCTTTGAGCTGAGTGTGATGGACTTCGTCGGTTTGCAGGTTCCAGTCCCACAGCCCCAGTTCGCTGGCCTGCAGCGCCATGGCCAGGCGCGCTTCACTTTTGTTCAGGGCCAGGCTGGCGGCGTCCAGTTCCTGGTTGCGTTGCGCCACGCGGTCTTGCAGACCGATCTGGGCCTCGCGCAGGTCCTGTTCAACCTGGCGGCGCTGCTCGACTTCGCGCACCAGCTCCTGATTCAACTGCTCGCTGCGCTGCTGCGCCTGCTGTAAATGCTCGATCAGCGCCTGGTTCTGAAAGCGTCGCAGCAGGCCACGCTGGATCAGGCGGTTGACCTGCCACGCCACCAGGCTCAAAGAACCCAGCAGGATCAGGCCAAGCACGCCCCAACCTTGCTGCTGCGCCGTGCCGTTCCAAAACAGATAGAGGATGGCCGGCACCAGACACGGCACGGCAAAGGACAGGAACGCTGGCAGGCTCACCGCGTAGGCGACGCTGGCCGACAGCGTTGCCGCGCCGATCAGGCCGAACACCCAGGCCTGCTGCATGAAGCTGTCCGCCGGCACCAGCGCGATGGCAGCGGTGGCTAACGTCAGGCCACTGACCGCCGAGCCGAGCATGAACATGCGCCGCCAGATCGGTTGGGCCTGGCGGCTGGGCATGGCCGAATCAAACGCGGCCACTTGGATAACGCGCAAGGCCACCAGGGCGAGCAGCCAAACCAGCCACACGCTGTCCAACAGATATTGCTTGGGGTTCCACAGCAACCAGGCGCAGACCAGGCCGTTCACCAACATCAATAAAGTCGGCAGCAATGAGCCCTGGTACAGCAGGCGAGTGCGTTCGACCGCCATCTCGGTTGCGTAACGTTTACGAATGATCTGCGCAGGCGCCGCCGAGGGGCCGAACAGGTCAGGACTGAGAGTCATAGGCAGTGTTCTTATAATGGTGAGCCCGAAACGTGCACGGAGCATACACAAGCAAACGCTTGGGCCAAACTGCTCCAAGTCATAAAAACCGCACGATAATCCGCCGCAAAACTCGGAGCCAGACAGCTTGAGCGAGGTGCTGCGCGGGCTGTGGCCTATGACCGACCGGTCATCAGCCCCGCCAGAATGTTTGTCCGGCTCCAAACACGCCCGACGTTTTCGAGTGACCACCCGGCATTGGGATTTGCCCCACTCCCCCGGGCACCCTAGAATGCGCCGATGCGCGATGATCTCTCCCTTTTGCTGAACTCCCTCAACGATGCCCAACGCCAGGCCGTAGCAGCCCCCGTTGGCCGTCAGTTGGTCCTGGCCGGTGCTGGCTCCGGTAAAACCCGAGTGCTGGTGCACCGTATCGCCTGGTTGATCCAGGTTGAAAACGCGTCCCCGCATTCCATCCTGTCGGTGACCTTCACCAACAAGGCGGCTGCCGAGATGCGCCACCGCATCGAGCAGTTGATGGGTATCAGCCCGGCCGGCATGTGGGTGGGCACCTTCCACGGCCTGGCGCACCGCTTGTTGCGGGCGCATTGGCAGGAAGCGGGGCTGAGCCAGACCTTCCAGATCCTCGACAGCGATGACCAGCAGCGCCTGGTCAAGCGCGTGATCCGCGAGCTGGGCCTGGACGAACAGCGCTGGCCCGCGCGTCAGGCGCAATGGTTTATCAACGGCCAGAAAGACGAAGGCCTGCGCCCGCAACATATTCAGGCCAGCGGCGATTTGTTCCTGGCCACCATGCGCAGCATTTATGAAGCCTACGAGGCCGCCTGCGTGCGTGCCGGCGTGATCGACTTCTCCGAGCTGCTGCTGCGCGCCCTCGACCTGTGGCGCGACAACCCAGGCTTGCTGGCGCATTACCAGAAGCGCTTCCGGCATATCCTGGTGGACGAGTTCCAGGATACCAACGCCGTGCAGTACGCCTGGTTGCGCTTGCTGGCCAAAGGTGGCGACAGCCTGATGGTGGTGGGCGATGACGACCAGTCGATCTACGGCTGGCGTGGCGCGAAAATCGAGAACATCTACCAGTATTCCGACGACTTTCCGGACGCGATCACTATCCGTCTGGAGCAGAATTACCGCTCCACGGCCGGCATCCTCAAGGCTGCCAACGCACTGATCGCCAATAACACCGGGCGCATGGGCAAAGAGCTGTGGACCGACGGCGGCGAAGGCGAAGCGATCAACCTGTACGCCGCGTTCAACGAGCACGATGAAGCGCGTTATGTGGTGGAAACCATCGAAAGCGCGCTGAAAACCGGGCTGGCGCGTAACGATATCGCCATCTTGTACCGCTCCAACGCCCAATCGCGGGTATTGGAAGAAGCCCTGCTGCGCGAACGTATTCCGTACCGCATCTATGGCGGCCAACGCTTCTTCGAGCGTGCGGAAATCAAGAACGCCATGGCGTACCTGCGCTTGCTGGAAGGCCGTGGCAACGATGCGGCGCTGGAGCGGGTGATCAATGTTCCGGCGCGTGGCATCGGTGAGAAAACCGTCGAGGCCATCCGCGACCACGCGCGCCACGCCGATGTGTCGATGTGGGAAGCCATGCGCTTGCTGATCGCCAATAAAGGCCTGACCGGCCGCGCTGCCGGTGCCTTGGGTGTGTTCGTTGAGCTGATCGAGAACCTGGCCGCCAAATGCGCGGAAATGCCGCTGCATTTGATGACCCAGACCGTGATTGAGCAATCGGGCCTGATCGCCTATCACGAAGCGGAAAAAGGCGAGAAGGGCCAGGCGCGGGTAGAAAACCTTGAAGAACTGGTCAGCGCCGCCCGCGCGTTCGAAAACACCGATGACGATGAAGAGCTGACGCCGCTTGCTGCCTTCCTCGGGCATGCGTCGCTGGAAGCCGGTGATACCCAGGCCGATGAGCATGAAGACAGCATCCAGCTGATGACCTTGCACAGCGCCAAGGGACTGGAATTCCCGTATGTGTTCCTGGTGGGCATGGAAGAAGGCCTGTTCCCGCACAAGATGAGCCTGGAAGAGCCCGGCCGCCTTGAGGAAGAACGCCGCCTGGCTTACGTGGGTATCACCCGTGCCATGCAGAACCTGGTGATGACCTACGCCGAAACCCGACGCCTGTACGGCAGCGAGACCTACAACAAGGTGTCGCGCTTCGTACGTGAAGTGCCGAAGGGACTGATCCAGGAAGTGCGCCTGTCCAACAGCGTCAGCCGCCCGTTCGGCGGCGGCCAGCAGCAAAATTCCAGCACCCTGTTTGCCGGCTCCGAGATTCCGGAAACCCAGTTCAGCCTTGGTCAGCAGGTCAGGCATTCGGTGTTCGGCGAAGGCGTGATCCTCAACTTCGAAGGCGCGGGTGCCCAGGCGCGGGTGCAGGTGAATTTCGCCGAAGGCAGCAAGTGGCTGATGATGGGTTACGCCAAGCTCGAAGCGATCTGAGACACTGCATGCTCACTGTCAGGCGCCCGGCTAGCCGGGCGCCTGCAATGTGAAGAATCGTGCCCCTCCCTTGTTTTTCGCCCGCTCGGGCCAATATCTGTAACTAGTCCTACAGACCCTTCGGAATTGGTCTTACGTAAAAGCCCGAAACATTATGCCGCTAGCCACTGTCACGACACCTGTGCAACATGGCGCGCGTGCAATCCACAAATGGGAATTCCCTTTATGAAACGTTTTCTTAGCATCGCCATGGCGTTGTGCATCGGCCTGACGATGAGCCTCGACGCCAACGCCAAGCGCTTCGGTGGCGGCAAAAGCATGGGCTCGGCACCGACTCACCAGACCAGCCAAATGGCTCCTTCCGCCGGTGCCGGCGGTGCTGCGGCAACTGCAGGTGCAGCCGGTGCCGCTGGCGCGGCTGCCAAGGCCGGCGGTGCTTCGCGCTGGTTAGGCCCTCTGGCCGGTATCGCCGCCGGTGGCCTGCTTGCGTCCATGTTCATGGGCGGCGGCTTCCAGGGCATGCAGATCTTCGACATCCTGATCATGGCGGTCATCGCCTTCCTGATCTTCCGCTTCATCGCCGCCCGTCGCCGCAAGCAGCAGGAGCACATGGCTCCAGCCGGCGCGCCGATGCAGCGTGAAGTATTCGAGCAAAAACCAGCCATGGGTTCGATCTTTGGTGGTTCGGGTGCACCTGCTGCCGCCCGTCCGGTAATCAATGCACCGGCCTGGTTCAACGAAGAGCGTTTCGTCGAAGCGGCCCGCAGCCACTTCCAGTCCCTGCAACAGCACTGGGACGCCAACGAAATGGACAAGATCTCCGAGTTCGTGACCCCGCAACTGCTGGAGTTCCTCAAGCGCGAACGTGCCGACCTGGGCGACGGTTTCCAGTCGACCTACATCGACGATCTGCGCGTACAACTGGAAGGTGTGGATGATCGCGCCGACAAGACCATCGCCACCCTGACCTTCAGCGGCGTGTCGAAGACCTCGCGTTTCGACCAGGGCGAAGTGTTCAGCGAAAGCTGGAACATGGAACGCGCCCAGGGCGACAACCAGCCTTGGCTGGTCGCCGGTATCCGCCAGAACGGCTGATAACCGCACGCTTGAGCACTTGGCAATAAAAACCCCGGACATGTTCCGGGGTTTTCTATTTCGCGGTTGCACTTATAGCGAGCTACTGTATAAAACGCCCTATTAACCGCGCCAACTAGCAAGAGGATCCCGGCCGTGGAAGAAATCATCGAACAATTGCGTGAAGCCAACGAACCGGTCCCGGTTCCTCTGGAACTGCCTGACGAAGACCAAATTGTGGAAATCGAAGAACAACTGTTCATCGACATCCCGTTTGTCTTCCGCGAATTCCTGCTCACCGTCAGCGACGTGGTGTATGGCAGCCTGGAGCCGGTGACGGTTACCGACCCGCAGTCCCACACCTACCTGCCGGACGTGGCCGCCAACGCCTGGGATGCCGGTGTTGACCGCAGCATGATCCCGATCTGCCAGGACGGTGACGACTACTACTGCGTCGAAGAAGACGGCACCGTGGTGCTGTGGTCCGGCGAAGAAGAACTGGTTACCGAAGAAACCTGGGAATCGGTGTGGCACTGGGCGCGGGACGTCTGGCTGGAAAGCTGATTCCGCAAAGCTTTTGTGGCAAAGGAGCTTGCTCGCGCTGGGCTGCGAAGCGGCCCCAACCAGGGCGACGCGTTCTTTCAGATGTTGCGATGTGGCGGTTTTAGGGCTGCTGCGCAGCCCAACGCGAGCAAGCTCGCTCGCCACAAGAATGCGCCACTCGGCTTAGTGCTCCGGCGTGTCCTTGTGGTTATCCAGGGTCTCCAGCAAGGCAACCTGCATCCGCGTATGCACGCGGATGAACCACCGCCAGAGCACCGCCGCCACCGCTGCCGCCACCACGGCGATCAGCACCAGCAACTTGTTGGTTGGCAAGATACTGGCCGACAAGGCTGCCAGCAGCAGGAAAATCACCAGCAGCGACAGGATGGGGATCAGTTCGGCGATCACTCGTCGTACGCGCTGGGTATGCCTTCCGGCCATTTCCGGCTTGACGCTCATCTCTGCCAGCAACATCGACAGCGCCTTGAGCTTGCGATACGCCGCAATCAAAAACGGCAGCGACAACAGCAACGCCCCGCCCCAGATCAACGCCTTCTGCCAGCTTGGGTCACTTATCCAGCCCTCCAGATACCCACCGATGCGCGCCGCAAAAAAGCTGCCGGCAAAAAAGATCGCCACCACCAACGCCAGGTTTACCCCCACTTGCAGGATGATCTTGCGAATCATCGACGCCAGCATTGCGCCCTCGCCCTGAGGCTGGATGCTGCGCAACCATTCGCCATACATACCGAACACCCGGCTCATGCGCTTGGGCATCACCGCCGCAATCTTCAACGACAACGGGTCGGCGCCGCGAATCAGGTACGGCGTGAGCAGCGTGGTGATCGCCGACACCGCCACGGCCACCGGGTAGAGGAAGTCGCTGGTCACCTGCAAGGTCATCCCCAATGCGGCGATGATGAAGGAAAACTCTCCAATCTGTGACAGCCCCATGCCTACGCGCAGTGAGGTGCGGCCGTCGTTGCCAGCGATAAACGCCCCCAGGCCGCAGGACAACATTTTGCCCAGCACCACCGCCACGGTGATGACCGCGATGGGCCAGGCGTATTGCAGCAGGATCTGTGGGTCGATCATCAAGCCAATCGCGACAAAGAAGATCGCGCTGAACATGTCGCGAACCGGCTCGATCAGGCGTTCGATCTTAATCAACTGACGGGACTCGGCCATAATTGCGCCGATCAGGAACGCGCCCAGCACCATGCTGTATTCGAGCTTCACCACCAGCAGGCAGAAGCCGAAACACAGGCCGAGCACAGTGATCAGCAGCATCTCGTTACTCTCGAACTTGGCCACATAGGCCAGCAGGCGCGGCACCAGTAGAATGCCGATGACCAGCGCGACGATCATGAACAGCGAGAGTTTGCCGACGGTGGAAAACACCTCGCCGGAGCTGACCGTGCCGCTGACGGCGATGCTCGACAGCAAAGCGATGATGCCGATACCGAGGATGTCTTCTACGATCAGCACGCCGAAAATCAGCTGGGCAAAGCGCTGGTTTTTCATCTTCAGGTCGTTGAGCGCCTTGACGATGATGGTGGTTGAGGAGATCGCCAGGATCGCGCCGAGGAACAGCGAGTCCATGGTATTCCAATCGAACCAGCGGCCAATTTCGTAGCCGATCCAGATCATCAGGATGATTTCGAGGAATGCGGCGATAAACGCCGTGGCCCCGACCTTGAACAGTTTGCGCAGGCTGAACTCCAGGCCCAGGCAAAACATCAGGAAAATCACCCCCAGCTCGGCGAGAGTCTTGATGGTGTCTTCGTCGTGGATCAGGCCGAACGGCGGGGTGTGAGGGCCGATGATGAACCCGGCGACGATATACCCCAACACCACCGGTTGCTTGAGGCGGTGAAACAGGATGGTGACAACCCCTGCCACCAGCATGATCACGGCCAAGTCCTGGATAAAGCTGATGGCGTGCATGGCGAGGGGCTCCTTGAAGGTACTGGCGCTTTTCCCACTTCCACCGGCGCCTATGAACGGTCGCAATAAGCGGAAGGAAAAGTCGGCCTTAATCGTAAGAAATGCCCTGAGACGGGCTTTTGAAGGTTAACACCGCGACTTCCGGCAGAAAGCCGGTGCAATATATGGAAACAGATCGGTGCAGGCGTGACGGCAAGCCGCCCACCGGCGTCCCGTTAGGGATGGCGCTGCAAAGATTTCAGCACCCGCAGAGGTGCCACCCCAACCGATGCCTACAACCCGTGAGTGTGCTATGGAACCCGGAAACGCCCAGCTGTCGATGACGGTACTGATGACCCCTGACATGGCCAACTTCTCAGGCAATGTTCACGGCGGCACCCTGCTCAAGTACCTCGACGAAGTGGCCTACGCCTGTGCGAGCCGTTATGCCGGTCGCTATGTAGTGACCTTGTCGGTGGACCAGGTGATTTTTCGCGAACCGATCCATGTCGGTGAGCTGGTGACCTTCCTCGCCTCGGTCAACTACACCGGCAATACGTCGATGGAAGTGGGCATCAAGGTGGTGACCGAGAACATCCGCGAGCGCTCGGTGCGCCATACCAATAGCTGCTTCTTCACCATGGTGGCCGTAGACGACCAGCGCAAACCCGCCGCCGTGCCGCCACTGCAGCCGCACAACAGCGAAGACAAGCGCCGGTTCGTACAGGCGCAGCAGCGCCGGCAGATTCGCCAGGAGCTGGAAAAGCGCTATCAGGAAATCAAGGCAGACGGGCCGTAAGACCCGAGCTGTAAACCAGATCAAAATGTGGGAGCGGCTTGCCCGCGATAGCGATCTGTCAGTAGCGCATGTACTGGCTGATCCACCGCTATCGCGGGCAAGCCCGCTCCCACATTGGGTTTTGTGGGGTTACAGACCGATCGGTGTGGCTTCGAAGCGCACGCGCGGATGGGCGATGCGGTCCTGGGCGCGGACCAGTTCCAGCTCGTAACTGGCGCAGGCCTGGGTTTCCAGCAGCACTTCATGCACCGCGGCGGCGGTGAATTCGAAGGCTGCCAGCAGGCTGTCACCCAGCAGCACCCGCGCCAGGAACAGCCCCGACGTCAGGTCGCCCACGCCCACCGGCTGACGCGGGAACGCCAGCAGTGGCCGACGCAAGTGCCAGCTGCCATCGGCAGTCACCAACAGCATCTCAAAACCGTCCGGCAGCTTGCCCGGATAATCCAGGTGCTTGACCAGCACGGCTTTGGGCCCGCGCGCCAGCAGCGCCTTGGCCATGCCCAGGCAATCGAACAGCGATTGCGGCTTGCGCCCGGCAAAGCTGTCCAGCTCCAGTTGGTTGGGGCAAAGGAAATCCGCCATCGCTGCCGCTTCGTCCAACAGGAAATCGCTGACTTCCTGGGGCACGATGCAACCCTTTTCCGGGTGGCCCATCACCGGGTCGCACAAGTACAAGGCCTTGGGGTTGATGGCCTTGATGCGCGCCACGCCGGTCAAAATCGCACGGCCTTGGGCTGCGCTGCCGAGGTAGCCGGACAGCACTGCATCGCAGTTACCCAACTCGCCGATTGCGGCAATCCCTTCCACCAGCGCCGGAATCTGCTGCGGCGCCAACACTTCGCCCGCCCACTGACCATACTGAGTGTGATTGGAGAACTGCACCGTGTTGAGCGGCCAGACATTCACCCCGACCCGCTGCATGGGGAACACGGCGGCGCTGTTTCCGGCGTGGCCAAAAACCACATGAGACTGGATCGCAAGCAGATGAGGTGTGCGTTTCATGCGGGAGATTTCCGTAAAGCCATTGAAATTCTGGCCGCGCAGTATGCGACTAAACACGGCCTATACGACAGACCAGAGACACAGTTAAGCTGCTCTCACTTTGTTGGAGTTCATCGCATGCTGACCCTGGGAAACATCTTTGTGTTGATGCTGCTGGCGACCGGCGCCGCCTGGGTCTGGCACAACCACGGCCTGCGCGAGCGGGCGCTGGAGCGGGTCAAGCAGCATTGCGCCAAGCTCGATATCGAGCTGCTCGATGGCGCGGTGGCGTTGAAACGCATCGGTTTTGTGAGGGACGCCAAGGGTCGGCGACGTCTGGCGCGCATCTACAATTTTGAGTTCACCGTGACCGGCGAAGCACGCCATCCCGGGACGATCACTCAGTTTGGTGCTCACAGCGCGCAGATCGAACTGGCGCCCTACCCGTTCGAGATCAAAACGCCGCTGCCCAGCGCTGAAGTGATCGAGCTGAGCCAATGGCGCCAGGACCACGCCAGCAAGAACCGTCACTGACGGCAGGCGGCCAAGGCGTCCTGCAATGCAGCCACGTCCAGTGGCTGACTGAAGATCAATTCAATACGTGAGTCACGGCGCCATTCGCTCGGTTGCCAGAGAAGTGCGCCGTTATCCACAGCGTTGGCACTGAGCCAACCTTCAGGGCTGTGGATAACCAGTTTGGCGCGGCGCCACACCAGATTTGTCAGCCAGCGGTTCAGGCGCACGGTGTCGAATTGCTGACTAGGGTGCCAACGCCAGCCGATGCTCCAGCCGCCCTCTTGAGCCTGGCTGAGGCAGATTGGCAGCGTCGGATCGGTCCAGATGGCTGGCATCTGCGCTAAGCCTTTGGGCACTTCGACGTTATCCACAGCAGTGCGGCCTCGCGCGTCCAAGCCGGGCAACAGGTCGAGCGGCACGTGCGCCTGGCGCGTCCAGTAAAGCGGGCAGTCGGGTAATTGCTGTTCAATGGCCTGGCGCTGCGCGGCATCCAGCGTCTCATCCTTGTTCAACACCAACAGCCCGGCACTGGCCAGCGTCTCGCGTTGCGCATCAGGCAAGGGTTTACCCGCCGCCAGCGCCTGGGCATCCAGCACCAGTACGCACGGCTGAACCGCCAGCACGTCCTGCCACGGCGCCTGCCGCAGTTGCCTGAGCAACTGCGCCGGGTGGCCCAGGCCCGAGGGCTCGATAAACAGCCGATCAGGCTTGGCCTTACGCAGCAGGCGGCCCAGGCCTACCTGGAACGGTGCACCATTCACACAACACAGGCAGCCACCTGCCACCTCGCCCAAAGCAATGCCGTCGTCATCCTGAGTGAGCAAGGCAGCGTCCAGACCGATCTGCCCGAACTCGTTGATCAACACGGCCCAGCGCTCGTTGGCCGGGCGTTGGGCCAGCAGGTGTTTGATCAGGCTAGTCTTGCCGGCGCCCAACGGCCCGGCAATCACGTGGGTGGGAATGTTCTGCAGCATCAGTGGCATCATTCAGACCGTGTAGAGAGCTTGATCCTACCCGGTTATGCGAGCCAATCCAGCGTCAGGATCAACCGTCGCTCATCAGCCTTGAGTGCAGGCGAGCGATGAATCAAGCCGTGAGCTTCGTTGCCATGCCATTGAGTGCCCTTGAGCATGGCCACTTCGCCACAAAGGATTTGCTCGATGCGCTCGGTGGGTTGCGCGTCCGACTGGGCCAGTTTGCGGCGGTCCATAACGCCTTCGCGCAGCCACTGGCTGCCAATGCCGGCGTAGGTGGTGATCAGTCGCACCGGCACGTGGTCAACGTGAAAACGCGGGCACATGGCCTTGTCCAGCAGCCGCAAGCGCACGCCAATGCGCTTGGCGCCCAGCAAACAGGCAAACGCGCTGACCAACCAGGACACATCGGCAATAAAGCCTTCGTAGCCTTCAAGGTCGCGGCAACTGGATGCCAAACCCTGCAAGTTCGGTACAGCGTCTTCGTTGTTGAGCTCAATTACCCTGGAATCGGCCAGCGGCTCATTGAGCGCCACCAGCAGGGCACCGAATTCGGCGATATGCAGCGGCAGTTGACGCTGCCAAACCGCCAGGTTCACCCCGTCTTCCAGAATGTCAGCCAGCGCCAGCGGGGTTTCACCGCGCGTTTGGCGGATCACGGGGCGCAATGGGATAACCGGGGTCAGCATCAGGCGACCTGCTCGAACCAGGGGCCAAAGGGGTCAGCCAGCAGGCACCAACCTTCAACGCCAACGGCCATTTCTTCATCGGTGAGCAAGCAGGCGTCCAGTTCGGTACGCATGTGGTTGAAGTCGATGTTTTGCCCGATGAACACCAATTCCTGGCGGCAATCACCGGTACTCAGCTGCCAGTTGGCCATGATCGCCGCCACACTTTCTTGATCCTGCGGCCATTGGCTTTTCGGCACAAAACGCCACCAGCGCCCAGCAAAACCATGGCGCATCAGCCCGCCAGCCTGGGACCAACTGCCTGCATCTTGATGCTTGCTGGCCAGCCAGAAAAAGCCCTTGGAGCGCAGCAGTTTGCCGTTCACCCACGGGCGGTCGATAAAGTCGAAAAAACGCTGAGGATGAAACGGCCGGCGCGCGCGATAAGCCGTGGAGGCGATGCCGTATTCTTCGGTTTCCGGCACATGTTCACCGCGCAGTTCCTGTAACCAGCCCGGCGCCTGGGCGGCGCGCTCGAAGTCGAAGCGGCCGGTGTTGAGGATTTTGTTCAGCGGCACTTCGCCCATGACCATCGGGATAATTTCGGCCTGAGCGTTGAGGCGTTCGAGAATCGCCATCAGTTCCTCGCGCTCACGGCTGCTGATCAGGTCGATCTTGCTGATCAGGATTACGTCAGCAAATTCGATCTGCTCAATCAGCAGGTCAGTGATTGAGCGTTCGTCCTCCTCTCCCAGGGTCTCACCGCGTGAGGCCAGGCTTTCGGCGGCCTGGTAGTCGAGCAGGAAGTTCATGCCGTCGACCACGGTGACCATGGTGTCCAGGCGCGCGATATCGGCCAGGCTTTGCTCGTTTTCGTCGCGGAAGGTGAAGGTCTCGGCCACGGGTAACGGCTCGGAAATGCCGGTGGATTCGATCAACAGGTAATCGAACCGGCCTTCCTTGGCGAGTTTTCCGACTTCTTCCAGCAAGTCTTCACGCAAGGTGCAGCAGATGCAGCCGTTGCTCATCTCCACCAGTTTTTCTTCGGAGCGGTTGAGGGTGACGTCGCGCTGCACCTCGCTGCCGTCGATGTTGATTTCGCTCATGTCGTTGACGATCACCGCCACCCGCAAATTGTCGCGATTGCGCAGGACGTAGTTGAGCAGCGTGCTTTTGCCGGCGCCGAGAAAGCCGGACAACACGGTAACGGGGAGACGATTGGGCATCAGGTGTTCCTCATCAGGGTTGGCCGGTCAAATCGCCCGTTGATGGCGTTCGCGCAGCTCTTCACGTTCTTTGGCTTCGATACTCAGGGTCGCTGTGGGGCGCAGCAGCAGGCGTTTCAGGCCAATGGGGTCGCCGGTTTCACGGCACCAGCCGTATTCGCCACGGGCCAGCAGTTCAAGCGCGTCGTCGATCTTGTCCAGCAGCTTTTTTTCGCGCTCCAGCAGGCGCAGTTGCCATTGGCGCTGTTCCTCGGCGCTGCCCAGATCGGCGGGGTCGCTGTTGGTTTCCTGCTCGCGCAGCACCAGGAACTCGGCTTCGATGCGCGCTTGCAGTTCAAAACGCTGGCCCAGCAGCAGCTCGCGGAAGAAGCCTTGCTGGGCTTCATTCATGTAATCGTTGGGCGATTGGGCAAGGAGGTCTTGTTCAGTCATGGAAAGCAGTTCACGGGTCAGGCTGTGTTTTTATGTTATAGTATAACAACACAAATAAGCCAATCCCCTTGCTCGTCACGACGAAGGGCGCAATGCTTGAGCCCGTTCCAGCCCCCGAGAAACCTTATGAAATATCTGCTGTGCGCCCTGTTATTGGCAGTGGCAGGACCTTCCTGCGCACAAACGCCGAGCCTGGCGGCTACCTGCGTGCGCAGCGCCAACCTGCTGGCTTGCGTGGATCCGCTGGGGAATGCCTACAGCGTGGCGGCTGCCGGCAGCACCACGTATTTGCACGGTTTCGAGGTGATCGGCAAACGCTACTGGGCACAGACCAACAGCCGCTATGGGCAACTGACGTTCTTTACCGGGTTGGCGTCCGATGGTGAGGCGTGGGTCGGCTACACGCGCCGCGTGGGCTGGACCACCATCAACCGGTTTTCCAGCTCAGGCGGCACCCGTGCGAAGTTCACGTGCAGCCGCATTACCGGCTGCTAGACCTGGCCGTTCTTCTGCTCCTGAGCCCACGCCATGTAGCTGTTCATCGGCGGGTTCTTCTCGAAGTACTTTTTCAAGCCTTCGAAAAGCCCATCCGCCACCGCCTGTTGATGGCGCGCAGTGACCAGCCGCTGAGCGTCCTGGGTGTTGGAAATGAACCCGGTCTCGACCAGGATCGACGGCACATCCGGTGACTTGAGCACCGCAAACCCTGCCTGCTCCACGCGCTTCTGGTGCAGCGTGGTGATGTTTTGCAGGCTGCCCAACACGGAGCTGCCCAACTGCAGGCTGGAGGCGATGGTGGCGTTCATCGACATGTCGAGAATCACCCCGGCCAGCATCGGGTCCTTGTCCTTGAGATTGAGCAAGGTGGTGGCACCCAGCAGGTCCGCGCCATTTTCACGCTGCGCCATGAAGCGCGCCGTGGCGGAGGTGGCGCCGCCTTCAGACAACGCGTACACCGACGCCCCGGAGGCCGTGAGCCGTGGCGCGGCATCGGCGTGCACCGAGATAAACATATCCGCCTTGTGCTGACGGGCGATGTCCACGCGCTTGCGCAGCGGTACGAAGAAGTCGTCGTTGCGCACCAGTTTCACGTCAAAGCCTTTTTCACGCTTCAAGCGTTTGGCCAGCAATTGGGCGATGGACAACACCACGTCCTTTTCGCGCTGGCCCTTGGAACCGATTGCGCCTGGGTCTTTGCCACCGTGACCGGGATCGACCACTACGATGATGTCGCGCTTGGGATGCACCTTGTCCACCGGCGCCACAAGAGGTTGCGGCTGCGCGGCGATCTGGCGCGGCGCTTGGGTGGCGCTGCTCAGGTCGAGTACCAGGCGATGACCTTGGCCATCCTGCGGCGGCAACAAGAAGCTGTTGACCTGCATCGGTGCGGCCAGGTCCAGCACGATGCGCGTATCGCCTTTACCAAAATGCCCGGAGCGGATCGAAGTGATTCCGCTGTTCTTCAAGGCCAACTGCGAGAAATCGCCGCTGAGCCCGGCGCCGCTCAGGTCGATGATCAAGCGCTCCGGTGAGGTCAGGGAAAAGGTCTTGTATTGCACCGGGCCGCTGAGGTCGAACACCAGCCGCAGTTTGTCGTCGGAGCGCCACAGGCGCGCATTGCGAATCTGCGTGGCAAAAGCCCCCAATGGAAAGGTGAACAGAGGGCTGACCAGCAGCAGGTTGAGGAGCTGACGTCTGTGCATGACATATACCGCGAATAGAGGAGCGTCCCTGCTCGACATGACTGAAGAAAGGCTGGAGCAGAAAAATCATCGTCGACTCAATAGTTATAATATAACATGTCTTTTTTATTTCCAACGATGGACCTGCTCATGAATGCGCTGACTCTGCCGGATATCGCCGCGCAGGCTTCACGCCAAGCCTTGCCGCTCGACTGGGTAGGCATGTGCGGCATCGCCTTGCCCATTCTTATCGACGGCCAACGCCTGACTGCCACCGCCGATGCAGGCGTCAGCCTAGACGACGGCGAGGCCCGCGGCATTCATATGTCGCGCCTGTACCTGGCCCTGGAAATGCTCGACCAGCAGCTTCTTACGCCTGCACTTCTGCGTAATGTACTGCAGCGCTTTCTTGAGAGTCATGAAGGATTATCTAAGAACGCCTACCTACGAATTCACACGGATTTGCTGCTCAAACGCCCGGCATTGGTCAGCCAATTGGCTGGCTGGAAAGGCTACCCGGTGTGCATCGAGGCACGTCTGGAAAACCAGATGTTCCACGTGGAACTAAAAATTGACGTTACCTATTCCTCAACCTGCCCCTGCTCCGCTGCGCTCGCCAGGCAATTGATTCAGCAGCAATTTCTTGAAGATTTCGCCAACACCCCGCTGCAACACGAAGACGTACTGACCTGGCTCGGCAGCGCCAACGGCATCGTCGCCACGCCCCACAGCCAACGCAGCAGCGCACAACTCTCTATCGAGCTGGACGCCAATCAGTCCACCTTGCCGCTCACCGACCTGATCGATGACGTCGAAGCCGCGCTCGGTACCGCCGTGCAAACCGCGGTGAAACGTGCGGACGAACAAGCCTTCGCCCTGGCCAACGGGCAGAACCTGATGTTCTGTGAAGACGCCGCACGCCGCCTTAACCTCGCCTTGAAACGCTCGGATGCCGTCAAAGCCTTCCACCTGAAAGTGATCCACGCCGAAAGCCTGCACGCGCACGATGCCGTGGCTGAAAGCCGCTGGACGAGAGACTCTGCATGATCACCTGTAACGCTTTGCGCTGGGGTGCACCTGGGCAACCGCTCACCCCAGCACTGGATTTGACCCTGGAAAAAGGCAGCCTCACCGGCATCATCGGCGCCAACGGCACCGGCAAAAGCAGCCTGCTCAAAGTGATCGCCGGTTTGCAAAAACCGCTGGCGGGCAAGGTCAGCGTGGAGGTTCCGCGCCGGGGTGGCCTGTCGTTTCTGCCGCAGCAGCAGCACTTGGATCGCCAGTTCCCCATCAACCTGCAAGAGCTGGTCGCCGCCGGCTTCTGGGGCACACAACTCACGCCAGCCCAACGCAACGAACGTCTGCAGGCGGTGCTGGAGGACTGGTGCCTCAGTGGGCTGGAAAATCGCCCGCTGATGGCCTTGTCCGGCGGCGAACTGCAACGCGCCCTGCTCGCCCGCATGAGCCTCGCCGAAGCGCCCGTGTTGTTGCTCGACGAACCCCACGCCGCCCTCGATGAAGACGGACAGGCGCTGTGCTGGAAACACATTCACGCCTGGCACGACCAGGGCCGCACGATCATCGTCGTCTGTCACGACCTGGCCTCCGTGCGCCACCACACCCAGCACGTGGTGCAGATCAAAAGCACCGGCTGCGTGTTCGGCCTCAGCAAAGAGCTGATCCGCCCCCAACCCCAAATGCAGGTGGCCTGATGCACTTTGCCGCCCACCTGTGGATGCCTTTTTTCGACTTCGTGTTCATGCGCCGCGCACTTATCGGCGGGCTTGTGCTCGCCTGCAGCACCGCGCCGCTGGGTGTGTTTCTGATCCTGCGACGCATGAGCCTGATCGGCGACGCGGTGGCTCACGGCATCCTGCCCGGCGCCGCGCTGGGCTTCTGGTTTGCCGGGCTCAGCCTGCCCGCGCTGACCATCGGCGGCCTCGGTGCCGGCCTGAGCATGGCCGGTTTATCCGCGTGGATCACCCGCCGCACCGGCCTGCGTGAAGACGCCAGCCTCGCCGCCATCTACCCGATCTCCCTCGCCGCCGGCGTGCTGATTCTTGGCATCGCGGGCAAGCGTCTGGACTTGCTGCACCTGCTGTTCGGCTCCGCGTTGGCCGTGGATGAAACCACCCTCACCGGCATGCTCTGGGTCTCCGGTTTCAGCCTGATCGCCATGGCGCTGATCTACAAACCGTTGCTGCTCGACACCCTCGACCCACTGTTCCTGCAAACCGTCAGCCGCCTCGGCCCACTCGCACACGGGTTATTTCTGACCTTGGTGGTGCTGAACCTGGTGATCGGTTTCCAGGCCATCGGCGCGTTGATGGTGGTGGGTTTGATGATGTTGCCGGCGATTGCTTCACGCTTCTGGAGCCGGCGCCTGCCGGTGTTGATTGCAGTATCGGCGGTGCTGGGATGCCTGTCGGTGTGGTTCGGTTTGTTGCTGTCGTTCTACTACTCACTGCCCAGCGGCCCGGCCATCGTGCTGGTGGCGGGCGGCGGGTATTTGCTGTCCGTGGTCTTCGGTCCGGTGCACGGCTTGCTGCGCCGCCCGCCCTCTCTTACATCCCAATGAGGTGTTTCCCGATGCGCGCTCTACTCGTGATGTTCAGCCTTCTGCTGCCCTTGTCGATGGCTCAGGCCGCCGACAAACTTCAAGTGGTGACCAGCTTCAGTATTCTGGATGACATCACCCACCAGATCGGTGGCGATCACATCCAGATCAGCAACATGGTCGGCCCGGACGCCGACGCCCATACCTACGAACCCACGCCGGACGACGCCAAGGCGTTGCTCAAGGCCCGGGTCATCATCAAGAACGGCCTTGGCTTCGAGCCCTGGCTGGACCGCCTGGTGACCAGCACCGAAACCAAAGCCGCGGTCGTGACCGCCAGCAAAGGCGTGATCTCTCACACCATGGAAGAAGACGGCGAAACCATCCCCGACCCGCACGCCTGGCATAACCTGGCCAACGCCGAAATCTATGTGAACAACATCACCAAGGCGTTGATTGCCGCCGACCCAGCCAACAAAGCCGATTACCAGCGCAACAGCCAAACCTACCTGAAAGAAATCTACCGCCTGCTGGCCGAGGCCAAGACCCAGTTCGGCGCGCTGCCACCGGGCAACCGTCGCATCGTCACCTCGCATGACGCCTTCGGTTACCTGGGCCAGGCCTATGGCATTCAGTTCCTCGCGCCCCAGGGTCTGTCGACTGAACGCGAACCGTCTGCCGCCGAAGTCGCTACGCTGATCACCCAGATCCGCAAGGACAAGGTCAAAGCCGTGTTCATGGAGAACATCAAGGATTCGCGCCTGCTTAAGCAGATTGCTGACGAAAGCGGCGCGCAGATCGGAGGCACGTTGTACTCCGACGCCCTCGCCGCCCAAGGCCCGGCCAGCACCTTTACCGGGCTGTTCGAATACAACCTCAACACCCTGTGCGCGGCCCTGAGCAAGCCATGACCCTGAGCATGCTCGACCTGGAAGAGGCTGCCATGGGCAGCCGCTTTCCACTCCACACCGTGCTCGACGCCGTGGCGTGGAACAGCGACGGCCTGATTGCCGCCGTCGCCCAGCAACACGGCAGCGGCGAGGTGTTGATGCTGGCCTGGATGAACCGCCAGGCCCTCACCGAAACCCTGGCCACCGGGCAAGTCTGCTATTGGTCGCGCTCGCGCGGGCAGCTGTGGCGCAAAGGTGAAAGCTCCGGTCACTGGCAACAGCTGGTTGAGGCCCGGCTGGATTGCGACGGCGACGCCGTGCTGCTGATCGTCGACCAACAAGGCCCGGCCTGCCACACCGGCCGGCCCACCTGCTTCTACAACGCCATCGACGGCGCCCACGTTCACATCATCACCTCGCCCCTAAAAAAGGAGCCCGCTGCATGATCCGCAAGAACCCTTCCGGCGATCTGCCGGTGATTGCCGAATCGGCCTACGTGGATAAAACCGCGATCATCTGCGGCAAGGTCATCATCGGCGAAAACGTCTTCGTCGGCCCTTACGCCGTGATCCGCGCTGACGAAGTCGACGCCACCGGCGACATGGACCCGATCACCATCGGCGCCAATTCAAACATTCAGGACGGCGTGGTCATCCACTCCAAATCCGGCGCGGCGGTGACCATTGGAGAATTTACCTCCATCGCGCATCGCTCCATCGTTCACGGCCCCTGCACCGTCGGCGACCGCGTCTTCATCGGCTTCAACAGCGTGCTGTTCAACTGTGCCGTCGGCGATGGCTGCGTGGTGCGCCACAACTCGGTGGTCGACGGCCGCGACTTGCCCGCCGCCTTCTACGTGCCCTCCACCACCCGCATTGGCCCGAACACCGACCTGTCGCAATTTCCGCCGGTGAGTGTCAGCGCCTCAGAGTTTTCTGAAGACGTGGCGCGCACCAATGTCGACCTGGTGCGTGGTTACAAAGCCCTGCAAAACGAGTTCTGAACCATGAGCCGCCTGCTGATTCGCAATGCCCGCCTGGTGAATGAGGGCCGTGAGTTCGATGCCGATGTACTGGTCGCCAATGGCCGCATCGAGAAGATTGCCGCCAGCCTCGAAGGCTACAACGAGCCGGTGGAAATTGACGCCCAGGGTCAATGGCTGCTGCCAGGCATGATCGACGACCAGGTGCACTTTCGCGAACCTGGCGCGCCCGACAAAGGCAGTTTTTACAGTGAGTCCCGCGCGGCGGTGGCCGGTGGCATCACCAGTTTCATGGACATGCCCAACACCCACCCTGCCACCCTGAACCTGGAAGCCCTGGCCGATAAGAAGCGCCGCGCCGCGCTGCACTCGGTGGCCAACTACGGCTTCCACTTTGGCGTGAGCAACGACAACCTGGACATCGTCGCCGCCCTCGATCCGCGTGAAGTGGCCGGGGTGAAAGTGTTCATGGGCGCCTCCACCGGCAACATGCTGGTGGACGACCCGCGAATTCTCGAGCGGCTGTTTGCCGAAGTACCGACCATCCTTCTCGCCCACTGCGAACACACGCCGAGCATCCTGGCGAATGAGCAGCGCCTGCGTGAGCGCTTCGGCGAGCACATTCCCGCCGTCGCCCACCCGCTGATCCGGGATGCCGAAGCCTGTTTTCGCTCATCGTCTTTTGCGGTGGAACTGGCCCAGCGACACGGCACGCGCCTACACGTGCTGCACCTGACCAGCGCTCGCGAGTTGGCCCTGTTCGAAGACAAGCCTTTGGCCGAGAAGCGCATCACTGCCGAGGTTTGCCTGCACCATCTGCTGTTCGATGACCGCGACTATCACCGCCTTGGCCACCAGATCAAATGCAACCCGGCGATCAAGACCCGCGCCGACCGCGACGCGCTGCGCCTGGCCTTGCTGAGTAATCGTCTGGATGTGATCGGCAGTGATCATGCGCCGCATACCTGGGCGCAAAAACAGTTGGGCTATCGCGAAGCGCCGTCAGGCCTGCCACTGGTGCAGCACGCGCTGCCGGCGTTGTTGGAGCTGGTGATTGACGGGCATTTGCCGCTGACCACACTGGTGGCAAAGACCAGTCACCGTGTGGCCGACCTGTTCGCTATCCCGGATCGAGGCTATCTACGCGAGGGCTATTGGGCCGACCTGGTGCTGATCAAACCTGAGCCCGAAGGCAAACCCGTCAGCAGCCAGCCGATTCTCGCACGCTGCGGCTGGACGCCCTTCGCCGAGCGCAGCTTTCGCCACAGCGTCAGCACCACCCTGGTGTCCGGCCACCTGGCGTGGCACAACGGCCAGGTGATCGACAGTTGCCAGGGGCTGCCCCTGCACTTTCTGCGTTAAGCGCGGGGTTTGACCGTACCGCAATCGTTGCCCAGCCATTGGGCGTGAGTGTCCAGGCTGCCCTTTTGCTGAACGCCGGTGGCATTGAAGGTACCGTTGACGGTGGTGGTGAATTCCTGCTGGCTCTGGAAGGTCGCAACGCCAGTGCCTTGGGCTTTCGGGCAGCTGAAACGGAATTTCCACTGGTTGCCGGTTTTGTCGGTCACTTGCTGTTTGCAGCCCGATTGCGGATCGGTCAAGGGAATAGAATCAGACGCGACCTGGGCAGGCGTCAGGCAAACCTGCACGCCTTTGCCGGCCATGGTGATGCCCTGTTTTTCGAGCATGGCGCGCTGTTCGGGCGTCATCTGTTGCTTGAGCTGACCGAGGATCAGCGACAGGTCGGGCAAGTCCTGGTTATCGACTTTCATATTGCTGGTGGTCAATTCCCACAAGCCCGGCGCCAGCATCTGCGCCTGAGCCGCCACGGGCAGCGTCAATCCAACAACCATGGCCAAACCAAGCAGACGAGCATTCATCGGGTAACTCCTGGGTAATTGTGGGCGTTAGACGCTGCAAAGGCGCCAGTGTTGCACGGCAAATAAAATAGCGACATTCGTCGTCGAACATGGTCTGTTAGGGCACTGGATTGCCTGGAGTGATGTCGTTCATGGATTTTTTTGGCCCGCACCTGCTCGCCTACTTCATTGCCACGCTGCATTTTCTCGGGACGCTCGCCGCGATCCACGCGGTGCTGACCGTCAGGACCGCCCAAGGCTCGATCGCCTGGGCCTTGTCGCTGATGTTCATGCCCTACCTGACGCTGATTCCCTACCTCATCTTTGGCCGCAGCACCTTTGACGCGTACATCCAGGCGCGTCGCCAGGCCAACCAGGAAATGCACACCGCCATCACCGCGCTGAACTGGCGCCCGTGGGTCGAAGAAGCCCTGACAGCGCGCAACTCCCACGCCTATGCGTCCTTGCGCGCCATGCCCAAATTGGGCCGCATGCCGTGCCTGGCCAACAATGACGTGCGCTTGCTGATTAATGGCGATGCCACGTTCAGCGCGATTTTCGCGGCGATTCGCCAGGCTAAGACCGCGGTGCTGTTCCAGTTTTTTATCATTCATGACGACGATCTTGGCAGGCAGTTGCACGCCCTGCTGAAGGAAAAAGCTGCCGAAGGTGTAGATATTCACGTGCTCTACGACCGCATCGGTAGCCACGCCCTGCCCCACAGCTATGTGCAGTCGCTGCGCGACGCCGGGGTCAAAGTCAAAGCGTTCGCTACCCGCAGTGGCTGGCTCAATCGGTTCCAGGTCAACTTTCGTAACCACCGCAAGATCGTGGTGGTCGACGGCCTCACCGGCTTTGTCGGCGGGCATAACGTCGGCGATGAATACTTGGGCAAAAAACCGCCACTGGCGCCGTGGCGCGACACCCACGTGCAGGTTACCGGCCCGGTGGTGGCGTGCCTGCAGGAGTCGTTTGCCGAAGACTGGTTCTGGGCCGCGCGCGAGCTGCCGCCGCTGATCCTGCCTGACGCCTACCCCGAAGACGGCGTGCTCTGCCAATTGCTCGCCAGCGGCCCGGCCGATCCGTATGAAACCTGCTCGCTGTTTTTCGTCGAGGCTATCCATGCCGCGACCGAGCGCGTGTGGATCACCAGCCCGTATTTCGTACCCGATGAAGCGGTGTTCGCCGCCCTGCGCCTGGCGGTTTTGCGCGGGGTCGATGTGCGCCTGCTGCTGCCGTCGCGGCCTGATCACCGTATCGTCTACGCCGCCTCCAGCCTCTACGCCATCGAAGCCGTACGCGCTGGCGTGCGCGTGTTCCGCTACAAGCCGGGCTTCCTGCATCAGAAAGTGGTGCTGGTGGACAGCGAAATCAGCGCAATCGGCAGTGCGAACATGGACAACCGTTCGTTCCGGCTGAATTTTGAAGTGATGTTGCTGACGGTCGATGAAGCGTTTGCCAGCCAGGTGGAGCAGATGCTGCTGGACGACTTCGCACAAGCCCATGAAGTCAGCCACGAAGAAAGCCTCGAGACCCGCCGCCTGCAACAGCTGGGCATGCGAGTGGCGCGTTTGATCTCACCGATTCTCTAACAAACAACACACAAACAAATGTGGGAGCTGGCTTGCCTGCGAAAGCGGTGTATCAGTCGACCCATCTGGTCCTGATACACCGCCATCGCCGGCAAGCCAGCTCCCACAGTTTTTTGATCTGCAGTGTGCTGAAGATCAGCGGTAAATATCTTCCCGCGTCCACGGCAGTTCATGGCTGCCATCAGCGTGAGGCTTCACTGCCAATATCTGGTGCAAGTTGATCCAGCCCCGCGCAAACGCATATGCGCACCCGGCCAGGTACAGCCGCCAGATCCGCAACGCTTGCTCCGGCACCATCTTGGCGGCCGCCTCAAGGTTGTCTTCCAGGCGTTCACTCCAATGGTCCAGCGTGCGCGCGTAATGCAGGCGCAGGCTTTCGACGTCGACCACTTCCAGCCCGACTTCGCTGATTTCCGCCGTCATCATCGCCAGGTGTGGCAGCTCGCCGTTGGGGAACACATATCGCTCGATAAAATCGCCGGCGCCACGGCCCACGGGGCGACCGTCGGTGTGCTTGGCGGTGATGCCATGGTTCATCACCAGGCCGCCTTCGCGCACGGCGCCAAACAGCACCTTGCAGTACTCCGCCAGGTTGGCGTGGCCGACGTGCTCAAACATGCCCACGCTCACCACCTTGTCGAAACGACCGTCCTGGGGCAGATCGCGGTAGTCGAGCAGTTGCAGGTCTACCTGGTCTTCCAGACCCTCGGCCTTGACCCGTTCACGGGCCAGCGCCAACTGTTCTTTGCTCAGCGTGATCCCAAACACTTTGACGCCGAACTCGCGCGCCGCAAAACGCGCCAACCCACCCCACCCACAGCCGACGTCGAGCAAATACTCGCCTGGCTGCAGCCGCAACTTGCGGCACAGGTGGCGAAATTTGTCTTGTTGGGCCTGATCGATGGATTCGCTGCCGGTTTCGAAATAACCGCAGGAGTACGCCATGTCCTGATCCAGCCACAGCTGGTAGAACTCGTTGGACAGGTCGTAATGGTAGGAAATGGCCGCGGCATCAGTGGCCTTGTCGTGGATCGAGCGTACCGGACGACTCTCCTCGTCGTCTTCAATCAGGGCGTGACTCAGCTCGTCGCATACTCGGATTACTTCGCTGATGGAGCCTTCCAGCTCCAGTCTGCCCTCGACGAAGGCTTCGCCCAATGAGTCCAGCGTTGGATGAGTCAGGCTGGAAACGACCGTGGGGTCCTTTACCACGATCGTCACACTGGGCTCGGGACCCAGGTTAAATTCATGGCCGTCCCAGAGTCGAAGACGCAGCGGTAGCTTGAGATTCTGTAAGGCCGGTGGAAGTTGCGCGAGCATGAGTAGTCCCCCCTTGTTTCAGACGTCTGGAGTGAGGGTAGACCATCCGAAGACAAAGTAGGAGGCTATCGATTTGATAGCACTTAACTATAAGGCTCGATGCTCGAGCAAACCGTCCTGGATCCACTGTTTCAGCCAGGTCACCGCTTGCAGTGGCGCCCCCTCTCCATAAGTGACTGCCAACCCTGTGCACAGTTCTGAAAAATTCCAGCCGGTGGTCACCATGCCCGCCAGCGCACAGGCTTCAGCCGGCTCAAGGCTGCGGTAATGGCACACATTCTGGTGACGCCACACCAGGCACATCTGCGCCCGTTCCAGCGCCTGGCTATCAGGGAAATCCGACTCATCCTTGCTGGCCCGCCAAATCGCCACGCTATTGAACTGACACAGCACCTGTTGCACCGAAGGCGCCAGGCCTACCTGCAAACCCGGCCAGTTTTCGGGGGCCAACTGCGCCATGTCATTCACACCCAGCGGCTCACCCTGCGGCGCATCGAACGCCAAGGTAAACGCCCACTCCAATCGCGCCAACTCGGCCAGCGGCGCGCTGTGCTCTTGCACCAGATGCTCGACGAGAAACGCCGGGAACCGCTCGCCCAGCCAACGCAGGCTGTAATGGGCCGACGGATAGCGGCGCACATAGGCGTCCGTCAGCAATGCAAACTCGTCGTCACCCAGCCAATAGCGGATGGCGCCGAAGTCATGCCGCAACACTTCCTGAAGCCGCGACACATAGGCGTTGTGGTAAATCGCCAGGCCCGTGTCCACATCCAGGGTCGGCCCGCCCAGCAAGGTCGCGGCAAACCCACTGTTGGCCACCGAGCTTTCGGACAATAGATGCTGCTCAAACGCCAACTGCCAATCGATCAGGCGCATAACGCCCTCCTGGCCAACGCGCTGGCGCCCAGCTCACGGGCCTTGCTCAACTCGGCGAGCAGCTCTTCGAACGGCGGGAAATGGTCATCGCGCTCCAGCAATGTCGAGACCGGCCCCAACAGCTCTAGCGTCTGTTGATACAGCGCCCACACCGGATCGCACACCGGGTGATCATGGGTATCGACCACGTAGTCGCCGTAATCCCTATGCCCGGCCAAGTGCAGTTGGCGGATGCTTTCAGGCGGCAGGCTGCGGATAAACGTCCAGGCGTCGAAGCCGTGGTTACGCGAGCTGACATACACGTTGTTCACGTCCAACAACAGCTGGCAGCCGGTCAGGTGGGCCAGGGCCTTGAGGAATTCCCACTCGGTGAATTCGTCGGCCTTGGAACGCACATAGCTGGAAACGTTTTCCAGCACCAGCGGACGCTGCAAGACGTCTTGCACTTGGCGCACGCGGCCGGCCACGTGGTAGAGACTTTCTTCGGTGTAGGGCAGCGGCAGCAGGTCATGCAACTGATGGGCGTTGCCGCGGCTCCAGCACAGGTGATCGGAAACCCACGCCGGCTGAATGCGCTCGGCGAGCTGCTTGATGTGTTTCAGGTAATCGATATCGAGGGCATGCGGCCCGCCGATGGACAGGGACACACCGTGCATCACCAGGGGATAGCGCTCGGCTATCGCATCCAGGTAGTACAAGGCTTTACCGCCCTGGACCAGATAATTCTCGGAGATCACTTCAAACCAATCCACGGCCGGCGATTGTTCAAGGATCTGCTGGTAGTACTCACTGCGTAAACCCAGGCCGTAACCCAGACTTGGAAGGGACGCGGACATGACTCACTCCAGGGCAAAGTGTCCGCAGCGGTGGGGGGCGTCCGCTGCGGGTGCACTCGGTGCCGGTTACTCGCCGACGGTGCCGCCAGCCTTCATGCAGGCAGCAGCGGAGGGCTTGGCGAGGAAGCCCTGGCCTTTGCAAGAACCCTGACCTTTGCAAGCATGGTCTTTGGTTTTGCAGTCGTTCTGGCCTTTGCACGCGTTGATACCGTAGCAGTGCACAGCCGTGTCAGCGGCTTGAGCCTGGGTCACAACACCAGCAAACAGGGTAGCGGCGGCCATCGCAAGGGCGGCACCAGCAGCAGCGGATTTGAAGTTCATTTTTAGAGTCCTCATGATCGGTAGGGGTGCCGGTCTGAACGGAGTGTTCAGTCTCGACATACCACTAGAGTGAGGACCCTTATCGGCGTTACAGCTGTATGCAGATATTTCTGAAATTATTCTTCAAGCTTCAAAAGTGGCTCCTGAAAGCGCAGCAAACGCCCGGCGTTGCCCAGTACCAGCAAGGTGCTCAAGTTATGCAACACCGCCGCAATCATGGCGCCGGCCGCGCCCAGCCAGCCAAACGCGGCAAACACCACGATAGCCAGCGTCCAGCCCAACCCGATGATCACGTTGACCTGCAACGTGTGGCGGCACTGGCGACTCAAGCGCACACACGTGCCCAGGCGCCGCAGGTCGCTGCCGATCAACACCACATCCGCCGACGCCAGTGCGATGTCCGCACCGCCCGCGCCCATTGCCACACCGACCACGCCCGCCTTGAGCGCCAGCGAGTCATTGATGCCATCACCCACGACCATTGGCCGAAAGCCACTGCCGATTTCCCCGAGCACGCGGTTGAGCTTGTCTTCCGGCAGTGCCTGGGCTTCGACGTCGCTGATACCGACATCCAGCGCCAGGCTGTCGGCCACGCTTTGACGGTCACCGGTCAGCAGCAGTTGGCGGCCCAGGCCCAAGTCGCGTAGCTCCTGCAGGGCCTGGCGCGCTTCCGGCTTGACGCTGTCGGCGAGCAGCAGCCAGGCGAGGAACTGGCCGTTCAGCGCCAGACCGGCAATCGGGCCGTCATGATCAGGGACGCGGGTGGTCACGATGCCCAATTGCTCAAACAACTCCGGGCGCCCCAAAGCCGCTTCGCCCTGCTCGGTCTGCGCCACCACGCCCAGGCCCTGGCGTTCGCGAATGTCCGTCAGCCCCAGCATTTGTTCCTGTGTCGCCAGCCCCGCCAACGCACGGCTGACCGGATGGCTGCTGGCCGAACCCAGGCTGGCGGCAAGGTTCAACAACACCTGCCGATCCGGCGCCGTGGTGTCGATGGATTGCAAACGCAGGGTGCCAAACGTCAGCGTGCCGGTCTTATCCACAACCAGCGAGGTCAGGTCCGCCAACTCCTCGAGAAATGCCGAGCTGCGAATCAAAATTCCGTGCCGCGCCGCCACTGCAATCCCGGCAATCGCCGTGGCCGGGGCGGACAGCACCAAGGCGCATGGGCACGCCGCTACCAGCACGGCCAACATCGCCTGGGCGTCATTGGTCACAAACCAGGTCACCGCCGCCAGCAGCAACACCAGCACCATATAGCTGCCGGCGTAACGCTCCAGCAGCCGCGTGATCGGCGGCTTGGAACGTTCGGCGTTCTGCATCAGCGCAATGACTTTGCCCAGGGTCGATTCGTTACCGGTGCGCGTCACTTCCAGGCGCAGCAAGCCGTCGAGGTTGATCGCGCCACCAAACACCTGCACGCCCACGCTGGCTTCCAGCGGCACCGACTCACCGGTGATCGGCGCCGTGTCCAGGCTCGCCTGGCCCGACAGCACCACACCATCGGCCGGCACGCGATCACCGGCACGCACTTCGACGATATCGCCGGTGTTCAGCGTGCCGTTATCCACTTCCACAATGCTGCCGTCGGCCTGCACCAACCGCGCATGGCTGCGGGTCAGTTTGCCCAGGGCATGAATCGCTTCCTGGGAGCCAATCACGCTGCGCTCTTCCAGCACGTGGCCGAAAATCATGATGATCGGCAGCAATGCAGCCGTCAGCAGATCGCCCGTGGCCCACGCGCCGATCATCGCCAGGGCGATCAATTGGTCGGTGATGCCATGCAGGCTCGGGTAACGCAGGCTGTACCAGGCCGAACGCATCACCGGCACGGCCACCAGCAAGGAAGCGACGCCGAGCAGCAATTGGCTGACACCGTTCTGGTCCGGCGCCAGCCAGCGCCACACCAAACCCAATACCAGCAAGCCCAAGGCCAACATGGCCAGGGTTAATTGCCGGGCAGCACTGCGCTGCTCGGCGGACGTCAACATAGGCGCGCTCATTGTTCGGCTCCCTGGATGATCAAGCGGGAGTCGTCTTTGGGATCGACCGTGGTCACCGAACCGGCCTGGCCGAGAATCTTCGGCAAGCGTTCGCGATACAGACGCAGCATGAGGCCTGGGTCTTTGACCTGGGCCAGGCTGGCGACGGTGGCCGTTTGCGCCTGGGCATTGGCCAGGCGTTCGCTGGCTTGGGCGTGGGCCACTTGTACGACTCGGTCGGCCTCCTGATTGGCGGCTTGGGTGAGTTTTTCCGCGTCGGTGCGCGCATTGGCCACGGCTTTATCGGCTTGTTGGCTGGCCGTCAGCACTGCGTTGAAGGCATTCACCGCCGGGCCCGGCAGGCTTGATTGCACATCGACACGCGTCACTTCGATGCCCAACCCCAAACCGGTGGAGGCCAAGTCTGCCAAGCGTTTATTGATGCCTTGCACCAGATCGCCGCGCAGTCGCTCACGGCGTTCGGCGGCGCCGTTATCGCTGCCGATCAATTCCGGGCGCGCCACCAGAATGGTGTCCAGGTCGCGCGCCGCCGCCAGCGCCACGGCGCTGCGCGTCACCAGGCGATCCAGCGCCGGCAGCACGTGCTCGCCCTGCAGCACGAACGCGTAGGGTTCGGTGACCTTGTAGAACACCCGCACATCCAGCTGCACCACACCGGCGTCGCCGGTCAGCAAGTAGCCGGAGCCTGCCAGCGCGTCGCTCAACGGCGCGGCAAAGGTGGCCACGCGGTCGGCCTGGGTCGCCGCGTCGGAACGCAGCAGGTTCTCCACCCGACGCTCAATCACACGGTCGGCTGCCGGCAGCAATACCACCTGCTCGAACGGCTGAGGCCACGCCAATAAAAGGCCGGCATTTTGAATACGGTCCAGCGCGCCGAAGTGCAACACCACGGCGCGGTTCTGCGGGTCGATCTGGCGCACATTGGAAAACGCCCAGGCCAACGCCGCCAACACCGTCACCGCGTACAGCGCCAGGAAGGTCAGGCGCCCGGCCTGGATCCATGGGCTGTCCGGGCTGTCACGCTCACTCATGGCTGAACATCCTTCGGCCCGTCCACCAGTGCGCGGAACGGCGCGGCGTCAGTGCGCAGGATGATTTTGGTGCCCGGCGTCACCACCGTGCCCAAGGTGTCCAGCGAGCGCAGCAGGTTGTACAGCTGCGGATTGCCGGCGTAGGCACGGCCATAGATCTGCGCCGCTTCGACCCGCGACTGCGCTTCGATATCGGCGGCTTTCACCGTGGCATCGGCCTGCACGATGCGCGCATCGCGTTCGGCGGCGGAGCGAATCTGCGCCGCTTCACGTTTGCCCACGGCGGTGCTTTCAGTGGCGATGGTCTCGCGCTCGGCGCGCATGCGGTCAACGGTGGCGGTGAGGGTGACCGACGGCAAGGTCAGACGCTCGACACCGACTTGCGCCACGCGCACGCCATAAGTGGTGAGCAATTGTTGATCAATCTGCTGGCGCAACTGTGCCTCAAACTCAGCGATGCGCACTTGGCTGGCGTCGGTGTTGACCAGGCTGGACAGGTCAAAGCTGGCCGCAGTGGTCTCCAGCGCCGAGCCGACGAAGGTGCGAATCTGCCGCGCCGCTTCATCCGGCTGGTTCTGCACCGCGCGCATAAAACGCTGCACATTGTCGGCATCGCCCTGCACCTGCCACGCCACGTAGGCCTGCACGATAATCCGCAAGCCATCGCGGGTGCCCACGTCCTGCAAACCGCTGGAGGTGGTGCGCAGGCGCAGGTCCACCGGGATCGCCGCTTCGAACGGCGCCGGCCAGCGCCAGCCCAGGCCTGGCTCCAGCAGCACCCGCGACGGGTTGCCGAACCGCGTAATCACCGTGGCTTCGCCGGAACGCACCTGCACCAGGCTGGCGGCCGCCACCGCGAACAGCACCAGCAACACCGCCCAGGCCATGCGCCGCCAAGGAAACGGGCCAACGGCTTGCTCATCACCGTGAGGGTGATGGTGGTGGCCGTGATGGTGGTGATGACCATGATCGTGAGAATGAGCGCTCAACAGACAGACTCCTTATTGAACGGCTTTACGCGGCGCCATAGGGTCGGCCGGCAAGGTAAAAGAACGCAGATCGATCGTCGGTGCGCCGTCGGCGCCCAGGCGGTGATCCAGAATAAGCAGCTTGGCGTGGGCCAGGCCTTGGCTGAGTTGGCCGAGGTACTGTTCCAGCACGAATGCCTGGCCGGCGGTGGCGTAGGCCTTTTGTTCGGCGCTGAACCGCAGGTCGGCCGCTTGCGCGCCAGCATTCACTTCGCGCGCGGTGGCCAACGCCTGATCGCGGGCAGTGCTGGCCTGCAGCAAGGCCTGGTTGGTCTGTTCGCTGGCAGCGCCGCGTTCGCGGGAGATCAGCGCCTGGGCGCCGATCTGCGCAGCCTGCACGGCGTGATAGGCATTGGCAGCGCCGGCCGGTGGGTGAATCGCTTCGACCACCGTGGCCAGAATCTCCACGCCGCTGTTGAGTTTCTGCAAGTCCGCCTGCACCGAGCGGCCGATTTCGTCGGCCAGTTGGGTGCGTTGCTCACCGAGCAATTCGTCGAGCGTGCGCGAGGCAAAGTCGTGCACCAGGATGCGGCTGGCGGTGCTGCGAATCAGCGTCGGCACATCGGCGCTGTTATAGGTGGCGGCCAGCGCCGCCTGATCGGTCAGGCCAATGCGGTAGACGAACCGCACGTCCATATTGACGATCTGGAAGCTCTGCTTGTCGCCGCGGCTGCTGGCGATCACTTGGGATTTGTCATTCACATGGCTGGCGTCCCACAACCGGTTGGCGATCGTCGGCGCCGGGCCTTCGGCGGCGGCCAGCTCCGGTGTAGCCGCCTCGCTGATGCTGGTAGCGAGTTCATGCACCACGCCATTTTCGACAGTGATGACGCGGCCCAACGGCCACGGCAATCCGACATGCAGGCCAGGGCCGAACACCGCCACTGGCTTGCCGAAGCGTTCATAAATCCCACGGCCTTGCAGGGGCACTTCGTGCACGCCGGTCAGCGCCCAGCCTACGGCCAATACCACCAGCAGCACCGGCAGGAATGCCCGGCGCATGTAGGTAAACGCCCAGATCTGGCGCAAATCGATACCGAAGCGGTTGTGCAACTCGTGCTGCAGCGCCTGCAAGGGTTGTGGCGGCCAACGCAGCAAACCGGCAATAAAGCTTTGCGCCATCAAGCGTGGTTCGAGGCGCGGCTGGCGTGGGCTGAACAGCGACAGTACGGCCCTGAGCAAAAACTCCACGGCGACCAGCCCCGGCAGCAGGCCGATCAACACGGCCAGGCGCAGGGGCCATACAGATTGCGCGCCGGCAAACAGCAGGCAGATCGCGCTGACCACCAGGCACGCAATCGCCACCCGGCTTAATTGCGCCAGCTGTGAGGCTTCCGGCCATTGCGCAGCTGTTTCCTGCGCCAGGCGGCGCTCGAACACCAGCAAGCCAAAGGCCAATGCCAGCCCCAGCGCGGCGCCAACGCTTGCCGATTGCCCCACGGCTGCAGCGGGCAGTGCCAGGTTCCAGAATTCGACAATGCTCAACAGTGCCAGCAACGACCAGCCACTCAACCACAGCACCGGCGCGCCAATCTGCGCCAGCAGGCTGCTGCCGAAACGTCCGGCAAACCGCGCGTACCCGCCCGTGTCTTCAAGCCGCGGCTCGATCAATTCCAGCGTCGGCTCTTCCAGCGCCTGCGCCCGCCAATCGGCGACCCACCACGCCGATTGCAAGCCGGCCACCAACACCCACAAGGCCGACGCGCAGTTGATCAGCACCACCGGCCAGATCGACAGCGGCGCAAACAGGGCGACAAACAATGCCAGCACCCAAGCGCAAACGGCCAGCGCCGTCAGGCTGATGCCGGCCTGGCGCAATCGACGCGCATGAAACAGCCCCTGCTGAAAACGCGGCAAGCCTTCAACCGAAGCGCCGTCAGCTTCTAGATCCACTTGCATCCACTCACGCCCGTTTGTACACAATTCGTTACGATATAACACGCGGCGTGAAATTTTTGTTCGAAAACACCCTGGTTGAACCCTACCGAGAATCCCTGTGGGAGGGGGCTTGCCCCCGATGACGGTGTATCAGCAACAGATCAGCTGACGGCCCCACCACTATTGGGAGCAAGCCCCCTGTCACATTCGTACGTCATTACCTTCGAGACCGTGACTAACCCCCCATAAACACGAGCCATCACTGGTGCAGCCGCCGATTAATCGGCACACTCCAAAACAGTTTTTCGCGGGTAAACGGACAAGGAAGCGTCACCTCCCATGATTTCGATCTATCAGCTCAAACCGCGTTTTCAAAACTTACTGCGCCCACTCGTGCAGCGCCTCTACGACAACGGCACCACGGCCAACCAGATCACCGTGCTGGCCGGCGTGGTGTCCTTACTGGTCGGCCTGCTCATCGCAGGCTTTGCCCAACACCTCTGGCTGTTTGCCCTGATCCCGTTGTGGATGATCCTGCGCATGGCTCTTAACGCCATCGACGGCATGCTCGCCCGGGAATTCGGCCAGCAGTCGCGCCTGGGCGCCTACCTCAATGAATTGTGCGACGTGATCGCCGACAGCGCGTTGATCCTGCCCTTTGCGCTGATCCCCGGCGTGAGCCTGGCGCCGGTGCTGCTGGTCACGTTGCTGGCAGTGTTCAGCGAATACGCCGGTGTGCTCGGCCCGATGGTCGGTGCGTCGCGGCGCTACGACGGGCCGATGGGCAAGAGTGATCGCGCGTTTGTACTGGGTGTGCTGGCCACCGGCGTGGCGCTGGGTTGGCTCGGCGCGGGTTGGGTCAACGCGGTGATGTGGCTGGTCGCGGCGCTGCTCGCCTACACCTTGGTCAACCGCGTGCGCCAGGGCCTCAAAGAAACGACGTCCCCTTCTGCATAAGGAATTTGCGATGCGTGAACAGCAAGAGCACAGCTTCAGTACCCACGATGGCGTCGAGCTTTTCTACCGGCACTGGCCGGCCACTGCGCCGCTTGGCGACGAGCCGCGCAAGGCGATCCTGCTGTTCCATCGCGGCCACGAGCATTCGGGGCGCATTGCCCACATGGTCGATGAACTGGACCTGCCGCACTTCGACTTCTTTGCCTGGGACGCCCGTGGCCACGGCCAGTCGCCCGGCGCGCGCGGCGACAGCCCAAGCTTCGCCACCAGTGCCCGCGACGTGCAAACCTTTCGTGACCACATTGGTGCCACTTACGGCATCGAAGAAGACAATTGCGCGGTGATCGCCCAGAGCGTCGGCGCGGTGATCGCAGCCACGTGGGTGCACGATTACGCGCCGAAAATCCGCGCACTGGTGCTCGCCTCCCCGGCGTTCAAGGTCAAGCTCTACGTGCCGTTCGCGCGGCCAGGCCTGGCGCTGATGCGCACATTTCGCGGCAACTTTTTCGTTAACAGCTACGTCAAGGCCAAGTTCCTCAGCCATGACCCCGAGCGCATCGCGTCCTACGACAGCGACCCGCTGATCACCAAGGCGATCTCGGTGAATGTGCTGCTCGGCCTGTACGAAGCTGCCGACCGCGTTGTCGCCGATGCCCAGGCGATCCAGGTGCCGACCCAGCTGCTGATCTCCGGCTCCGACTTTGTGGTGCACCGCAAACCCCAGCAGCAATTTTTCGACCGCCTGGGCAGCCTGAAAAAAGAACTGCACATCCTGCCCGGCTTCTTCCACGACACCCTCGGTGAACGCGACCGTGCCGTGGCCGTGAGCAGCGCCAGGCGCTTTATCCTGCAGAACTTTGCGCACCCGCTGGACCGCGCCTCATTGCTCGACGCCGACAAGCTGGGCGCCACCTGCGCCGAGTCCGAATCCCTGGCCGCGCCGCTGCCGCGCAACTCTTTGCGCGACCTGTACTGGCGCATGACCCGCGCCAGCATGGGCCTGGGCAAGAACCTCTCGGACGGGGTCAAACTGGGCTTTGACACCGGCTTCGATTCCGGCAGCACACTGGATTACGTGTACCGCAACAAACCCACCGGCAAAGGCGGGCTGGGGCGGATGATCGACACCAACTACCTCAACTCCATCGGCTGGCGTGGCATTCGCCAGCGCAAGCTGAATGTCGAAGAACTGTTGCGCCTGGCCATGGCCAAGTTGCGCAGCGATGATCGCCAGGTGCGCATTGTCGACATCGCTGCGGGCCATGGCCGCTACATTCTCGAAGCCTTACAGGGCGTATCGCCGCTGCCGGAGTCGATCCTGCTGCGCGACTACAGCGACATCAACGTGCGCGACGGTGGCGCGCTGATTCGCGAAAAAGGCCTGGGGGATATCGCGCAGTTCGTCAAAGGCGATGCGTTTGATCGCGCGGACCTGGCGGCGCTCGACCCCAAGCCGACCTTGGCGGTGGTGTCCGGGCTGTATGAATTGTTTGCCGATAACGCCATGGTCGGCGGTTCGCTGGCCGGCCTTGCCGAAGCCGTGGAGCCCGGCGGTTACCTGGTGTACACCGGCCAGCCGTGGCACCCGCAGCTGGAACTGATCGCCCGCGCGCTGACCAGCCATCGTCAGGGCCAGGCCTGGGTGATGCGCCGTCGCAGCCAGGCGGAAATGGATCAACTGGTCGAGGCCGCAGGCTTTCGCAAGATCACTCAGCGTGTGGACGAATGGGGCATTTTCACGGTGTCTCTGGCACAGAAGATCTGAGCATGCGCGAACCCGGTTTATTGAAACCTGCGGTCCTGTGGTTGCTGCTGTTGGCGCCGCTGTTTTTCAGCACCTACGGCTTTGCCACCTGGGTCACCAGCCAGCGCAGCGACGTCGGCACGCTGGTGTTCGGCTGGGAAACCCATATGCCGTTCTGGGCCTGGACCATCGTGCCCTACTGGTCCATCGACCTGCTCTACGGCTTCTCGCTGCTGCTGCCCACTAGCCGCCATGAACTCAAACAACACGCGCTGCGCCTGCTGACCGCCCAGGTGATTGCCGTGAGCTGCTTCCTGATCTGGCCACTGCGGTTCACCTTTGAACGGCCGGCGCTGGATGGCGTATTCGGCTGGCTGTTTGCCGTGCTGGCAGGCTTCGACAAACCGTTTAATCAGGCACCGTCGCTGCACATCGCGCTGCTGGTGATTCTGTGGATCATGTACCAGCGCCACAGCCAAGGCTTCTGGCGCTGGATGGTGCACGGGTGGTTCGCGTTGATCGGTATTTCGGTGCTGACCACTTATCAACATCACTTTATCGACTTACCCACAGGCGCCCTCGCCGGCTGGCTATGCGTGTGGCTGTGGCCGCTGGAGCACCCGAGCCCGCTGTTGAATGCGCGGCTTACGCGGGATCGAAAACGCTGGCGGCTGGGCGTGCGCTATGGCCTGGGCGCGCTGGCCTTGGTGATTCTCGCGTTAACACTCGGCGGTTGGTGGCTGTGGCTGCTGTGGCCGGCGGTTTCCCTGGGTTTGATCAAGGCCAATTACTTGGTACTCGGCGCGCCGGGCTTTCAAAAACGGCTCGACGGCACGCTGACGCCTGCCTCGCGCAGGCTGTATGCGCCTTACCTTGCGGCCGCGTGGATCAACTCACGCCTGTGGACACGCAAGCATCCACAGCCTGACCTGATTGTGGATAACGTCTGGCTCGGTCGAATACCCGCCGCACGCGAGCAAGGTTCATTCAAGGCGATCGTCGATTTGTGCGCCGAATTGCCGATTAATCCACAGGGCCGCACTTATGCATGCGTCCCCGTGCTGGACCTGATTGCGCCGACACCCGCCGAATGCCTGCAAGCCGCCCAAGCCATTGAGCGCCTGCGCGCAAGCGGGCCATTACTGGTGTGCTGCGCCCTCGGTTACTCACGCAGCGCCACGGCCGTTGCTGCCTGGCTGCTGCACAGTGGGCGCGCCACGACCGTGGACGAGGCACTGGCTATTATTCGTACAGCGCGGGCCCATGTGGTCCTGCACCCCGCTCACCGCGAAGCTTTGGAGGGTTTAGCCCATGCCCGCTGATATGGAACTCCAGGTGGTCGCCAGCCTGCTGCGCCGTGGTCGCTCGCTGGATCAGTTATCCACAGGCCTGACGCTGCTCGGCGTGCTTTTCGGCCTGGCCCAGTTGCTGATGGCGAGTGTCGCGCCAATCTGCCTGCTGCTCAGCCTGTGGATGATTGTCCTCGGGCTGCTGCAAAAGTACTGGGCGCTGCGCGTCGCCTTCGATGCCGACCTGTTCGCGCTGCTCGCTCGCGACACCGAGCGCACCCCCGACCTCGACCAGGCCCTGCAAACCCTTGGCCTGCAATCGGCCAAGCGGGTCGGCCGGCCCTGGACCGAACGCCGTCGCGGCGCCCTCAAACTGCTGCGCAAGCAGGCCTGGCTGCTGGGCGCACAAATGCTGCTGACCCTGGCCGTGATCCTCGCCAGCCCTTGGCTACCTTTCGCCGGATAAGGAATTCCCATGTTCGAACCTGTGGTTGCCACCCTGATTACCTCAATGGCCCGCACCGTAACCGGCGCCCGCAGCCTGTGGCTGGGGTGCGCGCCGGTGCCGGTGCAGCGCATCTATTTCGCCAACCACAGCAGCCACGGCGACTTCGTGCTGGTGTGGGCATCCTTGCCGCAGAACCTGCGCAAATTCACGCGCCCGGTGGCCGGCAGCGATTACTGGAACAAAAGTGCGCTGCGCCGTTACATCATCAACCGCGTGTTCAACGGCGTGCTGATCGACCGCGAACGCAAAGACCCTGTGGATAACCCACTGCAGCCTATGCTTGCCGCCTTGGAAGGTGGCGACTCGCTGATTATCTTCCCCGAAGGCACGCGCAATCTCGAAGACGGCTTGCTGCCCTTCAAGAGCGGCCTGTACCACTTGGCAAAAAGTTACCCACAGGCCGAATTGATCCCCGTGTGGATCGCCAACCTCAACCGGGTCATGCCCAAGGGTCGCGTACTGCCGCTGCCATTGCTGTGCACCACCAGTTTCGGTGCTCCCCTGCAATTGGAGGATAACGAAGACAAAGCCGCCTTCCTCGCCCGCACCCGCGACGCCCTGCTTGCCCTTGCCCCGGAGCATGTCTGACATGGATAGCCAAACCCTGATGTTGTTCGGCGGGATCGGCGCCATCCTGGTGCTCGCCTCGCTGATCGGCCTGATCCTCAAGTTGCGCACCCGCGGTACGCCAAATGCGGTCGTCGACAACCTCAACGCCCGTATCAATGCCTGGTGGGTGATGGTCGTGGTGATCGGCATCGCCTTCTGGCTGGGCACCGGTGCGGTGATCCTGCTGTTCTACGCGGTGTCGTTCTACGCCCTGCGCGAATTTCTGACCCTCACGCCGACCCGGCGCAGCGACTATCCGGCGCTGGTGGCCGCGTTCTACCTGGCCTTGCCGCTGCAATACCTGCTGATCTATTCCGATTGGTACGGGCTGTTCTCGATCTTCATCCCGGTGTACGTGTTCCTGCTGCTGCCGATCCTCGCTTCGCTGGGGGGCGACAGCACGCACTTCCTGGAGCGCGCGTCGAAGGTGCAATGGGGCCTGATGATTGCAGTGTTCTGCGTGTCCTTCGTCCCCGCCCTACTGACCCTCGACATTCCTGGCTACGAAGGTCGCAACCTGTTGCTGATCGCCTACCTGGTGATCGTGGTGCAGCTGTCGGACGTGCTGCAGTACGTGTGTGGCAAGCTGTTCGGCAAACACAAGATCGCGCCCAACCTGTCGCCGTCCAAAACCGTCGAAGGCTTTGTTGGCGGGATCCTGCTGTCATCCCTGATCGGCGCAGCGCTGTGGTGGACCACGCCGTTCAACCCGTGGCAGTCGTTCTTGATCGCGCTGCTGATCAACCTGCTGGGCTTTGCCGGCGGCATTGTGATGTCGGCGATCAAGCGCGACCGAGGCGTGAAGGATTGGGGCCACATGATCGAAGGTCACGGCGGGATGCTGGACCGGCTGGATTCGGTGTGTTTTGCCGCGCCGATTTTCTTCCACCTTGTTCGCTACTGGTGGACCTGAGAAATACCACCTCAAGCTCAACGCGGATCACCTGTGGGAGCTGGCTTGCCTGCGATGGCGGTGGGTCAGCAACCCATTTGTTGACTGAAACACCGCTATCGCAGGCAAGCCAGCTCCCACAGTGGTTTTGCGGTGTTTTGAAGTGCTCAGCCTGGCAGGTGCCCCAAAGGCAAGGCGCCTGGGGTTTTCACGGTCTGGATCGCAAAGTTGCTGCGGATGTCCCTCACGCCGGGCAGCTTCAACAGGCTGCCGGTGACGAACCGCTCGTACCCACGCAAATCCGGCACCACCACCTGCAACAGAAAATCCGACTCACCCGACACCAGAAATGCCGAGATCACCTCGGGCAATGCGGTCACCGCCTCCCGAAAGGCATTGGCCTCGGTGTCGTTGTGCCGCTCCACCTTCACGCCGACGAACACCATCATGCCCAGGCCCACTTCTTCGCGGTCCAGGGTGGCTTGATAGCCGCGAATCACGCCAGCTTCTTCCAACAGCCTCACACGGCGCAAACAGGGTGAGGCAGACAGGCCGATCTCATCCGCCAGTTGCACGTTACTCAGCAATCGCTCGGCGCAGCGCCTGCAGCAGTGGTTATTCGGCAGCCTTTTGATCGGTTTTGCGGTGCGTCTCACTTTTGTGCAACACGCCTGAGCGTTTGCGGCCTATTCACGTCATCTTTTGTATCAAAGACGTGTGTAAGATACGCCGCACTTAGCCAGGGATGCTCACCATGTTCGATGCGTTGAAAGCGATCAGCCGCCGTTTTCTCGGCCTGTTAACCACGGTGGTGAGTGCCCTGTTCGGCCAATGGCAGCCGCCTTTCTGGCTGCGCGCCATCGGCCGAGGCCTTGCGAACCTGGGCCGCAACGCTCGCGCCTATCCGCGCCAGGCCGGCGCCGGGGTGTTGGGCCTCGTTTTACTGGCTGGCGCCGGGTTCTATGGCTGGCATTGGTATTCAAACCTGCCGCAGCCGCACACCGTTGGTTATTCGTTGCACAAACCGAACCTGACGGATTACACCCAGCAACCGCCGGTGGTGGATAACTTGCAGGTGCGTTTCGCCGAGTCCGTGGCCCCCTTGGCGGCGATTGGCAAACCGGTGACTGAGGGCATCACCCTCAAACCCAACGTGGCAGGCGCCTGGCGCTGGTCCGATGACCGCACTTTACTGTTCGTGCCAGAAAAAGACTGGCCAGTAGACGCCCACTACACGTTGGACCTGGCGAAGAAAAACCTCCTGGCCGACGGCGTGTTGCTCAGCCAGTACAGCAGCCAGTTTTCCACCCAGCCATTCCGCGCCACCCTGGCACAAAACGAGCTGTATCAAGACCCGTCCAACCCGACGCTGAAACAGCTGGTCGCGACCTTCCACTTTTCCCACCCGGTGGATGAAGACAACCTGCGCAAGCGCGTGTCTGTGACCCTCGGCAAAGGCCTGGCCTACCGCGACGCGCAGTTGCCCAACCGCCCGGAAATCACCTTCGACGACAACAAGCTCAACGCCTACGTACGCTCCGCCGCCCTCGCCACGCCGCTGGAAAGCACGCCGGTCAGCGCCAGGCTCGACGAAGGCATCAAGGCCCGTGACGGCGGCAACGCCAGCACCGCGCCGCTGGTGTCGGAAGTCACCGTGCCCGGCCGTTATCGCCTGACCTTCACCGGTGCCGAAGTCAGCTTTGTCGACAATGAACGCGGTGAACCAGAACCGGTGCTGATGTTCAGCAGCTCCAGCGCCGTCGCCGATGACACCATTGCCGGTAAGGTCCAGGCGTGGCTGCTGCCGGAAAAAGCCCAGGACGACACCCGCCCCTATACCAGCAACGACATCGACGACGCCCTGCTCGCCCGCAGCACCAAGGTCGCCCTGACCCATGTGCCCAGCGTCGAGCCGCTGAACACCTTGCACGCGTTCAAGTTCAAGGCCCCGGCCGGTCGCGCGCTGTATGTGCGCGTGCCCGCCAACCTGGAAGCCATCGGCGGCTATCTGGCGAAAAACCCTACTGCCTCGTTGATCAGCATGCCGGCGTATCCGCGCACGCTGCAGTTCCTGTCCAACGGCGCGCTGCTGAGCCTCAACGGTGAAAAACGCCTGGGCTTCATGGCCCGTGGCGTGCCCGGTGCCCATGTGGAAATCGCCCGGCTGCTGCCCAACCAGTTGCAACACCTGGTAGACCAGAGCAGCGGCAGCTTTGCCCGGCCGAACTTCGGCAATGAATACTTCGACCGCATGGTGGAGCGTCAGTCGCTGGATATTGCGCTGTCGTCCAATGACCCGGCGAAAACCGTTTACGACAACGTCGACCTGAGCCACTACCTCACCGCCAACGGCGGGCGTCGTGGCATTTTCGTGCTCAAGCTCAGCCCTCAGGATGACCCTGCAGAACGCACGTTCGAATACGACCGCAGCAGTACCAGCGACCTGCGCTTTATCGTGGTGACTGACCTGGGCATCATCGCCAAGCGCTCCAGCGACGGCAGCCATGATGTGTACGTGCAGTCGATCGGCAATGGTTCGCCGGTGGCCGACGCACAAGTCGACATCATTGGTCGCAACGGCCTGCCGGTCAGCAGTGGCCGCACCGACACCGAAGGCCATGCGCATTTCGCCAAGCTGGATGAACTGCGCCGTGAGAAAACGCCGCTGATGTATGTAGTCACTCGCGGCAATGACCAGTCCTTCCTGCCGATTGCCCGCCAGTCTCAGCAGCTGGATTTATCGCGCTTTGACGTAGGCGGTTTGGAAGAAGACGGCGCAATTGATCGCCTCAGCGCCTACCTGTTTACCGACCGCGGCCTGTATCGCCCTGGCGAGACCGCGCACTTGGGCATGATCGTGCGCAGCGGCAACTGGAAAGGCGCCCTGCAAGGCCTGCCGGTGGAGCTGCAAATCACCGACCCGCGCGGCCTGGAAGTGATTCGCCAACCCCTGAAGTTATCCACCAGCGGTTTTGAAACCTTTGATTTCCCCAGCAGCGACGTCGCCCCCGCAGGCGATTACACCGCGACCTTGCAGTTGATTGGCGAGAAAAACACCCGCACCGACCTGGGCAGTGTCAGCTTCAAGGTCCGCGATTTCGAGCCGGACCGCATGAAGGTCAGCCTGAGCCTGCACGACACGCCCGTATTGGGCTGGATTCCACCGGACCAGGTGGTGGCCAAAGTCACTGCAATGCACTTGTTCGGCGCTCCGGCCGCCGGCCGCCGGGTGACGGCGAAGATGTCCTTGAGCCCGACGCTTGCGGCCTTCGACCGTTATCCCGATTACCGCTTCCGCCTCAACAACTCGTTGGAAGACGCCAGCACCGAAGACCTCGCCGAAACCACCGTCGACGACAACGGCCAGGCCGTGCTCGACCTTAACCTGCAACGCTTCGCCAACAGCACCTATCGCCTGCAGGTTATGACCCAGGTGTTCGAGGCTGAAGGTGGGCGTAATGTGACGGCGCAAAGTGCGCTGCTGGTGTCGTCCGCGCCGTATCTGGTGGGTGTGAAAAGTCAGGATTCGCTGTCGTACGTCGCCAAGGACGCCCCGCGTCAGGTGCAGTGGCTGGCCGTCGCGCCGGACCTCACGCCATTGGCGGTGGACGGCTTGACCAGTGAAGTGGTCGAGCACCGTTATGTGTCGGTGCTGGTGAAACAGTCCAACGGCACCTACAAATACGAGTCGCGCATCAAGAACATCAGCCAGCCCGCCTCGCCATTGACGATGACCAAGGACGGCGCCAAGCAGACCCTGAACACCGGTACGCCGGGCGATTTCACCCTGCAACTCAAGGATGCCAACGGCAACCTGCTCAACCAGATCGACTACAGCGTGGCCGGACGTGGCAACACGTCGCGCTCCCTGGAACGTAACGCCGAGTTGCAGCTGCGCCTGGATAAACGCAGCTACGCCACCGGCGATGAGATTGCGATCAGCATCCGCGCGCCGTACACCGGCGCCGGTTTGATCACCATCGAGCGCGACAAGGTTTACACCCAGCAATGGTTCAAGGCCGACAGCACCAACAGCGTGCAACATATCCGCGTGCCTGCAGGCCTTGAGGGCAATGCCTACGTCAACGTGCAGTTTGTGCGCGACATTGGCTCGTCCGAGGTCTACATGAGCCCGCTGTCCTACGGCGTGGTGCCGTTCAGCATCAACCTCGATGCGCGGCGCATGGCGCTGAAGGTCGAAGGCCCGGCGAAGATCGAGCCGGGGCAAACTCTGGACATCAAGGTCACCGCCGACCGCCCAGGCCGCGCAGTGGTCTACGCGGTGGACGAAGGCATCCTGCAAGTGGCGCGCTACCAGACGCCAGACCCGTTGGGTTTCTTCTTCCAGAAGCGCGCACTGGAGGTCGGCACCAGTCAGATTCTTGACCTGATCCTGCCTGAATTCAGCCGCTTGCTCAGTGGGGCGGCGCCCGGTGGCGATACGGAAGGCGCCCTGGCCAACCACCTCAACCCGTTCAAGCGTAAACATCAGCCGCCGGTGGCGTGGTGGTCAGGGCTGGTGGACCTGCCGGCCGGTGAAACCGTGCTGCATTACCAGGTGCCGGACAGCTTCAACGGCAAGCTGCACCTGTTTGCGGTGGCGGTGGATGCCGACAGCGTCGGTGTGAGCGAGGCCAACACCGAGGTGCGTGGGCCGATCGTGATCACACCGAACGTACCGGCTTTTGTCGCGCCGGGGGATGTGTTCAACGTGAGCGCTGGCGTGTTCAGCAACCTCGACGCGGCGGCCGATGTGAAGTTTGAAGTGCAGACCAGCGACGGCCTCACCGTGCAGGGCGACAAAGGCAGCACCTTGTCATTGCAGCCGCGCAAGGAAGGCACCGCCGAGTTCAAGATCAAGGTCGGCGAAACCCTCGGTTCGGCGGACCTGCGCTTTATCGCCGTGCTGCCAGACGGCAAACGCATCCAGGTAGCAGAAACCACCTCGATCCGCCCACTGAGCGAACACCGCGTGGCCCTGAGCCTGGGTCGTTTCGACAGCGCCAGCAAAGAGCTCAAGCCAACGCGCGAGCTGTTCAGCCAGCTGCGCGACGTGCAACTGGGCGTGGCAGCCTCGCCGCTGGTGTGGGCCAACGGCCTCAAGCATTACCTGGACGACTACGGCTATGCCTGCACCGAGCAATTGGTGTCCAAGGCCATGCCGGCGTTGATCTGGGGCGGCACGGCGCCAGAAGCCGAGCAAGCCTTCACCAGCGCAGTGCGTATGTTGCGCCAACGCCAGAACCAGGCCGGTGGTTTCGGTTTGTGGGCCGCCAACCCGGATGTGGCGCCTTATGCCAGCCTGTACGCCACCGACTTCCTGATCGAAGCCAAGGAACGCGGGCTACCGGTGCCGGAAGATTTGCTGGTGCGCGCCAATGCTTATCTGACAGACCTGGCCAACGGCCCGAGCGAAGGCCTGTCGGAATTGCGCAACCGTGCCTACGCCAGTTACCTGCTGAGCCGTCAGGGGATTCTGGTGAGCGGCGCCTTGAGCGATATCCGCGAGCGCTACGAGAGTTACTTCAAAGACACCTGGCAGAACGACCTGGGCGCCGCTTACCTGGCCGCCAGCTACAAGCTGCTCAAGCAGGACCGCCAGGCCGATACGCTGTTCCGCAAAATCCCATGGCGCTCCCTTGTGGATAAGTGGGACAGCGACGGCCTGTATTACGACCCGCTGGTGCACGACGCCGAACACCTGCACCTGCTGGCGCGCCACTTCCCTGAGTTGCTGGACGATGTACCAGCAGCCTTGCTGGATAAGCTCGGCAAGCGTCTCAACGAGCAACGCTACAACTCGCTGTCGGCCGCTCTGCTGCTGCGTGCCCTGGACAACTATGGCCAGCGCGCGCAAAGCAACATGACCCTCAAAGCCACCGCCTGGCTGGGCGACAAGCAGCAGCAACTGCTGGAAATGGCCGGTCAACCGCCACGCGCCGCCGTACCGAGTGCCACGCAAAAACTGGTGATGGAAAAAACCGACGGCCCGGCCGCGTTCTACATGCTCAGCGAGGCCGGTTTCGACAAGGGCGCCAAGCTCAAGCCGATCAACAATGGCCTGGAAATCATCCACGAATACCTCGACCTCAAAGGCGAGCCGGTGAGCAAAGTGGCGGTGGGCGATGAGTTCCTGGTGCGTCTGCGCCTGCGTGCGACCGACCGCGACCAAGTGCAACAAGTGGCCGTGGTCGACCTGCTGCCCGGCGGCGTCGAGCCTGTGTATAACTTGCCGCCGGAGCCGGAAACCGCCAGTGCCGATGAAAGTGAAGGCGACGATTCGGAGTACGTGGAAACCGCCGACGGGGATGAAGCGGATGCCTGGCAGGCGCCTATCGGCGAAACCGAACTGAGCAACTGGCAGCCGGACTACGTGGACGTGCGTGATGATCGGGTGGTGTTGTACGGCACCGCACTGCGCGATGTGGGCACTTTCGTCTACCGCGTGCGCGCCACCAACGCCGGCACCTTCAACACGCCACCGGCCTACGCCGAAGGGATGTACGAAACCACCCTGCAAGGGCGCGGCAAAGTAGGCCAGCTTGAAATTACCAAGCCTTAAACGCCTGGCGCCGCTGCTGGCAGCGGTGGTGGTGCTGGTGGGCTTGCGGTTGTGGCCGCACGCCCCGCTGGAACAGGCCGTCACCTCGTCGCGAGTGGTGTTGGCCGACGACGGCGCGCTGCTGCGCATGACGTTGGCGGATGACGGCCAATACCGGTTGTGGCTACCACTTGCGCGCATGTCGCCGTCACTGGTCGAGGCTTTGCTGCTCAAGGAAGACCGCAATTTCTATTGGCACCCGGGGATCAATCCCCCGGCGTTGCTGCGCGCGGCCATGGCCACCTACAGCGGCGGCCAGCGCCAGGGCGGTTCGACCTTGAGCATGCAACTGGCGCGGCGCTTGTGGGATTTGAACACCCGCCAAGTGCCGGGCAAGTTGCAGCAGATGGCCTTGGCGTTGTGGCTGGAGGCGCGCTACAGCAAGCACGACATCCTCGAGGCCTACCTGAATCTGGCGCCCATGGGCGGCAATATCGAAGGCGCCGAGGCGGCCAGTCGCATTTACTTTGGCAAATCGGCAGCACAGTTGTCGTTGTCCGAAGCACTGGCGCTGGCGGTGATTCCCCAGCAACCGGGGCGACGCGCGCGCTTCGGGCCCTCGCTGCAAAACGCGCGGCTGCGCTTGATGGCCGACTGGCGCGAGACTTATCCACACGACCCACGAAACGATAGCTTGCTGGACTTGCCACTGGAGGCGCGCAACCGCCAGCAAATCCCGTTTCTGGCGCCGCACCTGAGCGAACAGTTGCTGGCTTCACAGGCTGGCAACGAGTTGAACACCACGCTCAACCTGCCGCTTCAGCAACTGCTTGAGCGCCTGATTACCGGCTTTATCGCCGAGCGGCGCAGCACAGGCGTGGAGAACGCCACAGCGATCCTGATCGACAGCCGCGACCAGAGCGTAAAAGCGCTGGTGGGCTCGGCGGATTACTTATCCACAAGCATTCACGGGCAGGTCAACGGCGTGTTGGCGCGGCGCTCGCCGGGGTCGACCCTCAAGCCGTTTCTGTATGGGCTGGCGCTGGATCAGGGTGTGATCCACCCCATGAGCATCCTCAAGGATTTGCCGAGCAACTTTGGCTACTTCCAGCCGGAAAATTTCGACGGCAGTTTTATCGGGCCGCTGACAGCGCGGGATGCTTTGATCCGTAGTCGCAATATCCCGGCGGTGTGGCTGGCCAGCCAAGTCAAATCACCCTCGCTGTATGGTTTGCTACAACGCGCCGGCATCCAGGGCCTGCGCGGCGAAAGCCATTACGGCCTGGCGTTGGCCCTCGGCGGTGGTGAGATGACGCCCGAGGAGCTGGCGCGGCTGTATGTGATGCTGGCCGGTGACGGGCATCTGCGGCCGTTACGGTATTTGCAGGAACAGCCGCCATCCACTGGGCCGCAACTGCTCACGCCGCAGGCCGCGTTTATGGTGCGCGATATGTTGCGCCGCAACCCACGGCCGGATGGCTTGCAGAGCCGCCATTGGCGCACCGCGTGGAAAACCGGCACCTCGTGGGGGTTTCACGATGCGTGGAGCGCGGGTCTGGTCGGGCCGTACGTGCTGGTGGTGTGGGTGGGCAACTTCGATGGTCGACCAAACCCTGCGTTTATCGGCGCCAAGACCGCTGCGCCGTTGTTCTTTCGCATCGCTGACGCCCTGCCGCTGGCGCTGCCCAACGTGGTGATAAAACCTGACAAACCACCCGCCGGGTTGGTGCGCATTGAGGTCTGCGCCGCTTCCGGTGAGTTGCCCAACCGCTGGTGCCCGCAAACCCGCAAGACCTGGTACATCCCCGGTGTGTCGCCGATTCGTGTGTCGAACCTGCACCGCCCGGTGCTGATCGACACCCGCACTGGCAAGGCCGCGTGCCCGCCATTTGATGCGCAATACACCCGTGAAGAAGTCTTCGAGTTCTGGCCCAGTGACGTGCAGCGCCTGTATCGCGCCGCCGGCCTGCCCCGGCGCACGCCGCCTAATGTAATGAAAAATTGCCAGCCCAACCGCATCAGCGACCAAAGCGAAGCGCCGCAGATTCGCTCGCCGCTGACCCAGGTGAGCTACCAACTGCGACTGTCCCAGCCGCAGGAAAGTATCCCGCTCAATGCCAACGCGGCCAGCGACGCCGCGACGTTGTATTGGTTTGCCGACCAAACCTTGATCGGCCAAGGCCCGCCGCAAACCACGTTGAACTGGCGGCCGGGCAAGTCGGGCGAATACCGGTTGCGGGTCAGTGATGATCAAGGCCGCAGTGCGAGCCGCGGGTTGAAGGTGGAGTTTGTGCCGTGATCACAGGGTACTTGGCTGGATAAGCGCAGATCCCCCCTGTGGGAGCGGGCTTGCCCGCGAAGACGGTGGCCCAGCAAACAGTGATGTTGACTGACCCACCGCTTTCGCGGGCAAGCCCGCTCCCACATTTGATCTCCTGCGCGACGCCCTGATCAGGCGTCTTCATCGCCGAAGCTGGCTTTGCCGGCATCCTTGGAAAAATGCTTGAAGGCCGCACCCAGCTTGCGTTGCTCGAAGATCGAAAACACCAACGTGCCGAGCAGGATCAGCATCCACACCAGAAACAGCTTCAAGATATCCACCTGAGCCACGAACAGCAGCAGCGTGACCACGCCGCCGATGACCATGCCCAATCCCATCCACGCGCCCAGCACACGACCCACCGCCAGGCGCATGCCCTTGGGCAGGACCAGCCGGGTCGCCATCATCACCACGATGATCGTCAGGAAAAAACCAAACGCCGCCATGAACGGAATCGGGAAACCGCCCTCGCGGTACAGCCAGGCCAGCAGCCGATACACGGGGCCCAGTGGCTCCATTTGCTGATACGTGTCGGGACCGGGTAAATGCAGTTGGGCAAAATGCGCGGGCGTCATGGCCATGATGCCCACGCCGACCATCCCGACCACGGCGGCATAGAAACCGCCGGCGCGCCACAGCGGCGCCAGCACGCGAGTGTTTTCTACATCCTGGGTCAGCGCCAGGCCGAACACCGCGTTGCGCTGTTTGCCCTGGGCAATCGCAGGTTTGCCGTCGCGCTCACAGGCATCGCCAATCAGCATCACGTCCAGGTCCTGGACCAGCAGGATTTCGCCTTGGCGTCGGGAACTGCCGACGAGTTCATAGTCGCCGGGGGCCTTGTTGCCGAACAGATCAATGCCTTCGGCGATCACGCGGATCTCACCCGTTGCATCCTGCAGGCGGAAGTCATTGCAGCGCGCCTCGCCGGATACTCGGCTCCAGCTCCAGTGCCCGTCGTCGTCTTTCTTGCCGTCCTCGACAACCCAGACATAGCCCACGCACGGCTTGCCATTTACCGGCGACAGCTGGGTTTTGTCGGCAATCACTTTGCCGCGCACTTCCACCAGGCCCATCGCCAGCGAACGAATCTGGCTGGTGGCCAGCCGCTGTTCGGTTTTATAGAAACTGGGCCCGAAGCTGAGCAGCAGGCCGACCAGAATGCCCACAGGAAAAAACAGCGCGATAAAAATGTGCGGTGCGTAAGCAATCAAGCTGATGAAGCCTGCGAGCAACACCAGCGTCAACGCGGTTTTCCACTTGGGTTTCTTCGCGACCACGCCTGCCTGGGTGGTTTTCATGCCCCCGGCACCTCAAGCTTCACGCCTTCGTAGCGGGTTTCTTCGGCGCTGATCGCCAGCAACGGAATACGCTGATAGCTGAGCATTCGCGCAAAGAACAGGTCGGGGAACACCGCGATGGCGATGTTGTAGAGGTTGACCGACTCGTTGAAAAACTCACGCCGGTCGGCAATGCGCTCTTCCACGGCCGAAATGGCCTGCTGCAATTCGACCATGTTCGGCCCGGAGATCAACGCCGGATAACTCTCCGCCACCGCAATCACCGATTTGAGCGCGGCATTGAGCTGGTTGGACGCATCGACCTTGTCGTTGAGGCTGCTGGCATTCAGGTATTGAGTGCGCGCGTCGCTGAGCCGGGTAAACAGCGCGTTCTCGTGGTTCATGGCGGTCTGCACCACGCGCATCAGGTCGGGGATCTGGTCGGCCCGTTGCTTGAGCAGCACGTCAATGTTGGCGAACGCCTTATCCACATCGTTACGCCGCATGACCAGGCCGTTGTAGACCCCGACCATCCAGCCGATCACGCCCACGACAATGATCAGCACGACGATGCCGGCGATTAGCAGTTCTATGTTCATGGAAGGCATCCCTGGCTGAGTTATCCACAGGGAGGCATTCTAGGGGGAACCTGACAGGCGTATGCGGTATTGGCGCACAAAAACGATAACCGCCGATGACCGGTTGCTTCGGCGGTTTTCTACACGTTCTTCGCCCATAAAAAACCCTCGATTGCCGAGGGTTTTTTAAGTGATGCCTTACGAGTCCAACGTATTACTCCACCGTCACCGACTTCGCCAGGTTACGCGGCTGGTCCACGTCGGTGCCCTTGAGCACGGCAACGTAGTAGGACAGCAACTGCAGCGGGATGGTGTAGAGGATCGGTGACAGGGTGTCGTGGATGTGCGGCATGTTGATGACGTGGGTGCCTTCGGCGTTGGTCATGCCGGCTTTTTCGTCGGCGAACACGATCAGTTGGCCGCCACGGGCGCGCACTTCCTGCAGGTTGGATTTGAGCTTTTCCAGCAGTTCGTTGTTCGGCGCGACGGTGACCACCGGCATGTCGTCATCCACCAGGGCCAGTGGGCCGTGTTTCAGCTCACCGGCTGGGTAAGCTTCGGCGTGGATGTAGGAGATTTCCTTGAGTTTCAGCGAGCCTTCCATCGCCACCGGGTATTGCGCGCCACGGCCGAGGAACAGGGTGTGGTTTTTGTCGGCGAACAGTTCAGCGACTTTTTCCACGGTGCTGTCCATGGCCAGGGCTTCGCCAAGGCGGGCCGGCAGGCGGCGCAGTTCTTCGACCAGCGTGGCTTCGACGCCTTCGGCGAGGGTGCCGCGGACCTGGCCCAGGGACAGGGTGAGCAGCAACAAGCCAACCAGCTGGGTGGTGAAGGCTTTGGTGGAAGCCACGCCGATTTCGCGACCGGCCTGGGTCAGCAGGGTCAGGTCGGATTCGCGCACCAGGGAGCTGATGCTGACGTTGCAGATCGCCAGGCTGGCGAGGAAGCCCAGCTCTTTAGCGTTGCGCAGGGCCGCCAGGGTGTCGGCGGTTTCGCCGGACTGGGAGATGGTCACGAACAAGGTGTCGGGTTGCACCACCACCTTGCGGTAGCGGAATTCGCTGGCGACTTCGACCTGGCACGGGATGCCGGCCAGTTCTTCAAGCCAGTAACGCGCAACCATACCGGCGTGGTAACTGGTGCCGCAGGCGACGATCTGCACATTGCGCACTTTGGCAAACAGCTCGGCAGCTTGTGGGCCGAAGGCGTTGACCAACACTTGGCTCTGGCTCAGGCGGCCTTCCAGGGTGCGTTGCACCACGGACGGTTGCTCGTGGATTTCCTTGAGCATGAAATGGCGGAATTCGCCTTTGTCAGCGGCTTCGGCGCCGTCGCGGTATTGCACGGCTTCGCGCTCGACGGAGTTGCCGTTGACGTCCCAGATCGCCACGCTTTCGCGACGGATGTCGGCGATATCGCCTTCTTCCAGGTACATGAAACGGTCAGTCACCTGGCGCAGCGCCAGTTGGTCGGAGGCAAGGAAGTTTTCGCCCAGGCCCAGGCCGATCACCAACGGGCTGCCACTGCGCGCGGCGACCACGCGGTCTGGCTGGCTGGCGCTGACCACGGCCAGGCCGTAGGCGCCGTGCAGCTCTTTAACAGTGGCCTTGAGGGCGACGGTCAGGTCGCCGAGGTCCTTGAGCTTGTGGTTCAGCAGGTGGGCGATGACTTCGGTGTCGGTGTCCGAGGTGAACACGTAGCCCAGGCCTTTGAGCTGCTCGCGCAGCACTTCGTGGTTCTCGATGATGCCGTTGTGCACCACCGCCAGGTCACCGGAGAAGTGCGGGTGGGCATTGCGTTCGCACGGCGCACCGTGGGTGGCCCAACGGGTGTGGGCAATGCCCAGACGGCCGACCAGCGGCTCGCCGAGCAGGGCTTGCTCCAGCTCACTGACCTTGCCCGGGCGGCGCATGCGCTCCAGCTTGCCGGCGTTGGTAAAGACCGCCACACCGGCGCTGTCGTAGCCGCGGTATTCCAGGCGCTTGAGGCCTTCAAGCAGGATGGCGGTGACGTTGCGTTCAGCGACTGCGCCTACAATTCCACACATGGTTTTCTCCTAGATGATTGCCGCGCATATCAGCGTAATGCCGCGGTCTTGGATCTGGTCGCGGGCCTCAAGCGGCAGGCGATCATCGGTAATAAGGGTATGGACGCTGCTCCAGGGCAGTTCCAGGTTGGGAATCTTGCGGCCGATCTTGTCAGACTCGACCATCACCACCACTTCACGGGCGACCTCGGCCATCACGCGGCTCAGGCCCAGCAGTTCGTTGAAGGTGGTGGTACCGCGCTGCAGATCGATGCCGTCGGCGCCGATGAACAGTTGATCAAAGTCGTAGGAGCGCAGCACTTGCTCGGCCACCTGGCCCTGGAACGAGTCCGAATGCGGGTCCCAGGTGCCGCCGGTCATGAGCAGCACCGGTTCGTGTTCAAGCTCGCTCAAGGCGCTGGCCACGTGCAGGGAATTGGTCATCACCACCAAGCCGGGCTGATGGCCCAGCTCGGGGATCATGGCGGCGGTGGTGCTGCCGCTGTCGATGATGATGCGCGCGTGTTCACGCAAGCGCATCACGGCCGCACGTGCGATGGCGCGCTTGTAAGCCGAGATGGGTTGGGCGGCGTCGCCCACCAGCTCCTGAGGCATGGTGATGGCGCCACCGTAGCGGCGCAGCAACAGGCCATTGCTTTCCAGCGCGGCCAAGTCCTTGCGGATGGTGACTTCCGACGTTTCGAAACGCTTGGCCAATTCGTCCACGCTGACTTCGCCCTGTTCATTGAGCAAGGTCAGGATGTTGTGGCGTCGTTGGGGAGTATTTCGTTTCGACATGGTGATGATAAGTTTCGTTTCGAAAGATAACGAAGGCAATCAAAACCTATTGGCGAAAGATCGTCAAGCAGCGCGAACAAAATTTTTAAGCCCACCACACCGCAAATGTGGGAGGGAGCTTGCCCCCGATAGCAGAGTGTCAGTCGATTCATAAGCTGACTGATCTACCGCCATCGGGGACAAGCCCCCTCCCACATTGGTGGATAACTCAGGTCTTTTTGATTTTGACCGGGCGTTTCCAGCCGTCGATGTTGCGCTGGCGGGCGCGGGCTACGGCCAGTTGAGACTTATCCACATCCTGGTTGATGGTTGAGCCCGCAGCAGTGTTGGATCCGTCGCCGATAGTCACGGGGGCAATCAGCGAGTTATTCGAGCCGATGAATACGTCCTCGCCAATCGTCGTCTGATACTTGTTCGCACCGTCGTAGTTGCACGTGATCGCACCCGCACCGATGTTGCTACGAGCACCAATCACCGCATCGCCCAGATAAGCCAGGTGGCCGGCCTTCGCGTCGTCGCCCATGCGCGCGTTCTTCAGTTCGACAAAGTTACCCACATGCGCCCTGGCCCCCAATACGCTGCCCGGACGCAAACGCGCGAATGGGCCAGCATCGCTGCCCTCGCCCATCACCGCACCGTCGATATGGCTGTTGGCTTTGATCACCACGCCTTTGCGCAGGGTGCTGTCCTTGATCACGCAGTTGGGGCCGATCACTACCTCGTCTTCGATGATCACGCGGCCTTCAAGGATCACGTTGATGTCGATCAGCACGTCGCGGCCGACGCTGACTTCACCGCGTACGTCGAAGCGCGCCGGATCGCGCAGAGTCACGCCCTGGGCCATGAGACGGCGGCCTTCGCGCAGCTGGTAATGACGCTCCAGCTCAGCAAGCTGCTTGCGGTCGTTGGCGCCCTGCACTTCCATGGGGTCGTGGGGCTGCTCGGTGGCGACCAGCAGGCCATCACTCACGGCCATTTCGATCACGTCAGTGAGGTAGTACTCGCCCTGGGCGTTGTTGTTGGACAGGCGGCTCATCCAGTCAGCAAGCTTATTGGCCGGCACCGCGAGAATCCCAGTATTGCCTTCAGTGATGGCGCGCTGGGCTTCGCTGGCGTCTTTGTGCTCGACGATAGCGGCCACCTTGCCGCCCGCATCGCGCACGATGCGGCCGTAACCGGTGGGGTCATCCAGTTCAACGGTGAGCAGCCCCATTTGGCCGGGCACTACGTGCTTGAGCAGGCGTTGCAGGGTTTCCACTTCGATCAACGGCACGTCGCCGTAGAGGATCAGCACTGTGTCGGCGCTGATGAACGGCACGGCCTGCGCGGTGGCGTGGCCGGTGCCCAGTTGTTTGTCCTGCAACACAAAATTCAGGTCATCCGCCGCCAGGCGTTCACGCACCACGTCGGCGCCGTGGCCGATCACTACGTGAATCCGCTGGGGGTCCAGTTGCCGGGCGCTGTGGATAACATGGCCGAGCATGGAATTACCCGCGACCGGGTGCAGCACCTTGGGCAGGGCCGAACGCATGCGAGTGCCCTGGCCTGCGGCGAGGATGACGATTTCAAGAGACATGAATGGCTACCAATCCTGGGCGGTCCGGCTTCAGACCAGAGAAGTGTTTTGCAAAAAAAGAAAAAGGGTAGCCGAGGCTACCCTTTTTAATCAATCGCACATGAAGCATGACGGCTGGGCCGCTTACTTCTTGCGGATCTGCTGGAGCGTGCGCAGCTGGGCTGCAGCCTCGGCCAGACGTACAGCAGCAGCGCTGTAGTCGAAGTCCGCGCCCTTTTCGTTCAGGGCCTTCTCGGCAGCCTTGACGGCTTCCTGAGCGGAGGCTTCATCCAGGTCGCCAGCACGTTGCACGGTGTCGGCAAGTACCTTGACCATGTTCGGCTGAACCTCGAGGAAACCACCAGAGATGTAAAACACCTCCTTTTCCCCGCCTTGCTTGGTCAGCGTGATCGGACCTGGCTTCAAGCTGGTGATCAACGGCGCGTGGCCCATGGCAATACCCAGGTCACCGAGTTCGCCGTGTGCAATCACCATTTCTACCAGACCGGAGAAGATTTCCCCTTCCGCGCTGACGATATCGCAATGGACTGTCATAGCCATCTGATTGCCTCAACCTGATGAGCGCCCGTTGCCGGGCGCCGGGATTACAGTTTCTTGGCTTTCTCGATCGCTTCTTCGATGCCGCCGACCATGTAGAACGCTTGTTCTGGCAGGTGGTCGTAGTCACCGTTGAGGATGCCTTTGAAGCCAGCAATGGTGTCTTTCAGGGAAACGTATTTACCCGAAGCACCGGTGAAGACTTCAGCCACGAAGAACGGCTGCGACAAGAAGCGCTGGATCTTACGAGCACGGTTTACCAACTGCTTGTCGGCTTCCGACAGCTCGTCCATACCCAGGATCGCAATGATGTCCTTCAGTTCTTTGTAACGCTGCAGCACGTACTGAACGCCGCGAGCGGTGTCGTAGTGCTCCTGGCCGATCACGTTCGGGTCCAGCTGGCGCGAAGTCGAGTCGAGTGGATCGACCGCTGGGTAGATACCCAGGGAAGCGATGTCACGGGACAGAACGACGGTGGCGTCCAAGTGGGCGAAGGTGGTCGCAGGCGACGGGTCAGTCAAGTCATCCGCAGGTACGTATACCGCTTGGATCGAGGTGATCGAACCTTCTTTGGTCGAAGTGATACGTTCTTGCAGAACGCCCATCTCTTCAGCCAGGGTCGGCTGGTAGCCTACTGCCGAAGGCATACGGCCCAGCAGTGCGGATACTTCAGTACCGGCCAAGGTGTAACGGTAGATGTTGTCGACGAACAGCAGAACGTCGTTACCTTCGTCACGGAACTTCTCGGCCATGGTCAGGCCAGTCAGTGCTACGCGCAGACGGTTTCCCGGCGGCTCGTTCATCTGACCGTAAACCAGTGCCACTTTGTCCAGAACGTTGGAGTCCTTCATCTCGTGGTAGAAGTCGTTACCCTCACGAGTACGCTCACCCACACCGGCGAACACGGAATAACCGCTGTGCTCGATGGCGATGTTACGGATCAGTTCCATCATGTTTACGGTTTTGCCTACACCGGCACCACCGAACAGACCGACTTTACCGCCTTTGGCGAACGGGCAAACCAGGTCGATAACCTTGATGCCGGTTTCCAGCAGATCGTTGCCGCCAGCTTGTTCGGCGAACGAAGGTGCTGGACGGTGAATGCCCCAGCGCTCTTCGGTGTCGATCGGGCCAGCTTCGTCAATCGGGTTGCCCAGTACGTCCATGATCCGGCCCAGGGTCGCTTTACCGACCGGTACGGAGATGGCTGCGCCAGTGTCGACAACGTCCAGACCGCGCTTCAAGCCTTCGGTGGAACCCATCGCAATGGTACGAACTACGCCGTCGCCCAGCTGCTGCTGAACTTCCAGAGTAGTTTCCGCGCCTTGTACTTTCAGCGCGTTGTAGATGCTCGGTACGCTGTCGCGTGGAAATTCCACGTCGATAACGGCGCCGATGATTTGAACGATACGTCCGCTACTCATAGCTGGATCCTCTGAATATTTGAACCGTTAAACCGCGGCAGCGCCGCCGACGATTTCCGAGATCTCTTGGGTGATCGCAGCCTGACGCGCCTTGTTGTAGATCAGCTGCAAATCGCTGATCAGATCACCGGCGTTATCGGTAGCGTTTTTCATCGCGATCATCCGCGCCGCTTGTTCAGCTGCGTTGTTCTCGACCACCGCCTGGTACACCTGCGACTCCACGTAGCGCACCATCAAGCCGTCAAGCAGCTCTTTGGCGTCTGGTTCGTAGAGGTAGTCCCAGTGGTGCTTGAGTTCCTGATCCGGAGTCGCCACCAGTGGAATCAATTGCTCCACGGTTGGCTGCTGGGTCATGGTGTTGATGAACTTGTTGGATACCACGGACAGGCGGTCAATCCGGCCTTCCAGGTACGCATCCAGCATCACCTTCACACTGCCGATCAAATCATTGATCGACGGCTCTTCACCCAGGTGGCTGATAGCTGCAACGACGTTACCGCCGAAGTTACGGAAAAAGGCCGCACCCTTGCTACCAACAACACACAGATCGATCTCGACGCCGTTTTCGCGGTTTACCGCCATGTCCTTGACCAGGGCCTTGAACAGGTTGGTATTCAGACCACCGCACAAACCACGGTCACTGCTCACTACCACATAACCCACACGCTTAACGGCGCGGTCGATCATGAACGGGTGGCGGTATTCCGGGTTGGCGTTGGCCAAATGCCCAATTACCTGGCGGATACGTTCCGCATAAGGACGGCTAGCAGCCATGCGCATTTGTGCCTTGCGCATTTTGCTGACCGCCACTTTTTCCATGGCGCTGGTAATCTTTTGCGTGCTTTTGATGCTCGCAATCTTACTGCGAATCTCTTTTGCGCCTGCCATGTAACACCTATCAGGTTAGCAAGCGGGAGCCTTGCGGCTCCCGCTGCGGCTTACCAGGTTTGGGTGGCCTTGAACTTCTCGATACCGGCTTTCATGCCAGCGTCGATTTCGTCATTGAAGTCACCCTTCACGTTGATCTTGGCCAACAAGTCGGCGTGATCGCGGTTGAAGTAAGCAATCAGCGCTTGTTCAAAGCTGCCGACCTTGGTGATTTCGACGTCAGTCAGGAACCCACGCTCAGCGGCATACAGCGACAACGCCATGTCAGCGATCGACATTGGGGCGTATTGCTTCTGCTTCATCAGCTCGGTAACGCGCTGACCATGCTCAAGTTGCTTACGGGTGGCTTCGTCCAGGTCAGAAGCGAACTGGGCGAATGCCGCCAGTTCACGGTACTGAGCCAGAGCGGTACGGATACCACCGGAGAGCTTCTTGATGATCTTGGTCTGAGCGGCACCACCCACACGGGATACCGAAACACCGGCGTTCACAGCAGGACGGATCCCGGAGTTGAACATGGCCGATTCCAGGAAGATCTGACCGTCGGTGATGGAAATCACGTTGGTCGGAACGAACGCGGAAACGTCGCCAGCCTGGGTTTCGATGATCGGCAGTGCGGTCAGGGAACCGGTTTTGCCGGTCACTGCGCCGTTGGTGAACTTCTCTACGTACTCTTCGGATACGCGGGATGCGCGCTCCAGCAGACGGGAGTGGAGATAGAACACGTCGCCTGGGTAAGCTTCACGGCCTGGTGGACGGCGCAGCAGCAGGGAAATCTGGCGGTAAGCCACTGCTTGCTTGGACAGATCGTCATAAACGATCAACGCGTCTTCACCGCGGTCGCGGAAGAATTCACCCATGGTGCAACCGGAGTACGGTGCCAGGAATTGCAGCGCAGGAGATTCCGAAGCACTGGCAGCCACGATGATCGTGTTGGCCAGGGCGCCGTTTTCTTCCAGCTTGCGAACCACGTTGGCGATGGTCGATTGCTTCTGACCAATGGCTACGTAGACGCAGAAAATGCCGCTGTCTTTCTGGTTGATGATCGCGTCGATCGCCAGAGCGGTTTTACCGATCTGACGGTCACCGATGATCAGCTCGCGCTGGCCACGGCCGACCGGAATCATGGCATCGACAGCCTTGTAGCCAGTCTGTACAGGCTGGTCTACCGACTTACGCCAGATCACGCCTGGAGCAACTTTCTCGACCGCGTCGGTCTCGGTGTTGCCCAGTGGACCTTTACCGTCAACAGGGTTACCCAGTGCGTCGACTACGCGACCCAGCAGTTCCTTACCAACCGGAACTTCCAGGATGCGGCCTGTGCACTTGGCGCTCATGCCTTCAGCCAGACTGGTGTACGCGCCCAATACAACGGCACCTACGGAGTCTTGCTCCAGGTTGAGGGCCATACCGTAGACGCCGCCCGGAAACTCGATCATCTCGCCGTACATTACGTCGGCCAGACCGTGAATCCGCACGATGCCGTCAGATACGCTGACGACAGTGCCTTCGTTACGGGCTTGGGAGGTCACATCGAGCTTGTCGATGCGGCCCTTGATAATTTCACTTATTTCGGAAGGATTGAGTTGCTGCATTGCTCTGCTGCCCCTTCAAACTCAAGATTTCAATGCTTCGGCAAGTTTCGCGATTTTGCCGCGAATCGAGCCATCGATAACCAGGTCGCCGGCACGGATAACAACACCCCCAATCAGGGATGCGTCCTCCGAAGCTTGCAGGCGCACTTCCCGATTGAGTCGTGCACTGAGAACCTTGGCGAGTTTGTCTTGCTGTTCTTGGTTCAATGCAAAAGCACTGGTCACTTCAACGTCTACCGACTTCTCTTCTTCGGCCTTGTACAGGTCGAACAGAGCGGCGATCTCCGGCAATAGCGAGAGACGGTCGTTTTCGGCAACGACGTGGATGAAGTTCTGCACTTTCACATCAAACTTGTCGCCGCACACTTCAATAAAAGTGGCGGCCTTGTCTGCGCTCGTCAGGCGCGGGGCCTTGAGCACGCGCTGCATGGTGTCGTCTTGCGACACTGCTGCAGCCAGGCCGAGCATGGCTGACCAAGAGGCCAGCTGCTGGTGGGCCTGGGCGTGCTCGAAGGCTGCCTTAGCGTAAGGTCGGGCCAACGTGGTCAGTTCTGCCATGATCGCCCTCGCTTAAATTTCAGCAGCCAGTTTGTTAACCAGCTCCGCGTGCGCGTTTTGATCGATTGTGGCACCGAGGATCTTCTCAGCACCGCCGACCGCCAGAGCACCCAGTTGGGCACGCAGCGCGTCTTTGACGCCGTTCAGTTCCTGTTCGATCTCGGCATGAGCCGAAGCCTTCACACGGTCAGCTTCGACGCGGGCTTTATCAACAGCCTCTTCGACGATCTGGTTACCGCGCTTCTTGGCTTGCTCAATGATTTCAGCTGCCTGTGCTTTAGCTTCGCGCAGTTGATGACCCGCTTTCTCTTGGGCCAACTCCAGGTCGCGAGCTGCACGGGTGGCAGCGTCCAAGCCGTCTGCGATCTTCTTCTGACGTTCGTGCAAAGCCGCGATGACCGGAGGCCACACGAACTTCATGCAAAACACTACAAAAATGAAGAACGCAACGGATTGGCCAATCAGGGTTGCATTAATGTTCACGCCAACACCTCGCTCATTCGTTGTCCATCACCCCAATCAACTCGAAAAATTCGAGTGATTAGCCAGCGAGTTGACCAACGAAAGGGTTCGCGAAGGTGAAGAACAGAGCGATACCAACGCCGATCATGGTCACGGCGTCGAGCAGGCCGGCGACGATGAACATTTTAACTTGCAGCATTGGAACCATTTCTGGCTGACGCGCTGCGCCTTCCAGGAATTTGCCGCCCAGCAGGCCGAAACCAATGGCAGTACCCAGGGCGCCCAGGCCGATCAACAGTGCAACAGCGATAGCGGTTAGACCAACTACAGTTTCCATCTTTCCTCCCGACTTTTACGTCGTATGGTTTAGGTTTTTTAGATTTTAAAGCGGTAAAACAAATCGTTTCATAGCCCGGTAGGGCCCACCTTCCCGTGTTACCGGGAAGGACATCAGACTAGTCGAGACTGGTCTTAATGGTTCTCTTCGTGCGCCATCGACAGGTAGACGATGGTCAGCATCATGAAGATGAAGGCCTGCAGGGTAATGATCAGGATGTGGAACACAGCCCACGCCCACTGCAGAACTACGCCCAGGCCGCTAAGCCAGAGCAGACCACTGCCGAACATCACAGCGATCAGAATGAACACCAGCTCGCCGGCATACATGTTGCCGAACAGTCGCAGGGCCAGGGAAATCGGCTTGGCGACCAGCGTTACGAACTCCAGCAGGAAGTTCACCGGGATCAGCAGGGCTTGAACAAAGATGTTCTTGCTGCCGAACGGGTGCAGGGTCAGTTCGCCGATGAAGCCGCCGATGCCCTTGACTTTGATGCTGTAGAAAATGATCAACGCAAACACCGACAGGGCCATGCCCAGGGTGGCGTTAGGGTCCGTGGTGGAAACCGCACGGAATGGAATGTGGTGATCGCCGGTGATCAGGATGGCCAGCTGAGGAATCCAGTCGACCGGAATCAGGTCGACGGCGTTCATCAGGAACACCCAGACGAAGATGGTCAGTGCCAGCGGTGCAATCACCGGGCTACGGCCATGGAAGCTGTCTTTCACGCTGCCATCGACGAATTCGACCAATACTTCAACGAAGTTCTGCAAAGCACCCGGCTGACCGGAAGTCGCCTTCTTTGCCGCCATGCGGAAAATCAGGACGAAGATCAGACCCAATGCGACAGACCAACCCAGAGTATCCAGGTGGAATGCCCAGAAGCCCATTTCTTTGGCTTCTGCTGCGGTGTGGGCGAAGCCCCAGCCGCCGTTGGGAAGCTGACCGAAGGTCAGGTTCTGCAAGTGGTGCTGGATATAGCCCGAAGCGGTTGTTTCTGCCATGGTTGCCTCAAACGCCCTAAGGTTTCGAAAGTCTTGTTTTCATTAGCAGGGGAGCGAACCAGCTGACCAGTTGGGTCAACACGAAGACGCCGAATACAGCCAGCGGCGCCAATGGCTTCACACCTGCAAAGGTCAGTGCAAACAGCACTGCCGTCAAAATCAGTTTCCCTGCTTCGCCGGCATAAAAAGACCGGACGATAGCCTGGGCTGCTCGGGCGCCGGAAAACCGAAAGGCCCTGTGAGCAAAATACATATTGGGCAGCAAGGCTATCAGGCCTCCGCAGAGTCCTGAATATCCGGCTACGACTCCATGCCAATACCAAAGCGCCAATGCGGCGATCAGCAAAATGACAAATTGAGCCAATAAAACCGGGAAAACGGCCAAGCGATGGAACGGCAACGTGTTTGGCGTGCGGGTTTCCATCACTCTTGCTCCTCAATGGTCGGCTGCCGAGAATCAATAACTTGGCATAATTTGTGCCGACAAAATGCGCGCAGAGTATAGGGGCGGTTCAGCCCCTATTCAACTGTCGGGTAGTGTTTTCCGATCGCGCGCTACATAAGCAAATGTTTCAGCGGATGTGGGCAAGGACGCCCTGAAGCTCATCGAGTGAGTTATACCCGATGACCAATTGCCCTTTGCCTTTCTTGCCGTGGCGGATTTGCACCGCAGAGCCCAGCCGCTCGGCCAGGCGCTGCTCGAGGCGCGCAATATCCGGATCAGGTTTGGCCGTTTCGACCGGTGCAGGTTTACCGCTGAGCCACTGGCGAACCAACGCCTCAGTCTGACGAACGGTGAGGCCGCGTGCGACAACGTGTCGCGCCCCTTCAACCTGTTGATTTTCCGGTAAACCGAGCAAAGCACGGGCATGACCCATTTCCAGGTCGCCGTGGGACAGCATGGTCTTGATGACTTCCGGCAGCGCGATCAGGCGCAACAGGTTGGACACGGTCACGCGGGACTTGCCCACCGCATCCGCGACTTCCTGCTGCGTCAGTTTGAATTCCTGCTGCAAGCGCTGCAGGGCGATTGCTTCCTCGATGGGGTTGAGGTCTTCACGCTGGATGTTCTCGATCAACGCCATGGCGATCGCGGTTTCGTCCGGCACATCGCGCACCATCGCCGGGATGGTCTCCTTGCCCGCCTGTTGGCTGGCGCGCCAGCGGCGTTCACCCGCGATGATTTCAAAGCAACCGCCGCCAATCGGGCGCACCACGATCGGCTGCATCACGCCTTGGGCTTTGATCGAATTGGCCAGTTCCTCCAGCGCCTGTGGATCCATGTCCCGGCGCGGCTGGTATTTGCCGCGCTGGATCAGGTCCAGCGGCAGGTGCTGCAGCTCGCGCTCGTCGGCCTGCACGGCTTGTTCTTCAAGCGAAGTGACAGTCGGACCACTCAGCAGTGCATCCAGTCCACGTCCGAGACCTCGTTTCTTGACGGCCATGGGGATTCCTTAAGTTGGCTGGGCTGCAGCGGTGCGTGAGTTGCGGCGTTGACGGCGAACCATCTCGCCGGCCAGTGCCAAGTAGGCAATGGCGCCGCGAGATGACTTGTCGTACGCCAGCGCGGGCATGCCATAGCTTGGCGCTTCGGCCAGGCGGATGTTGCGTGGAATCACGGTGTCGTACAACTGATCGCCGAAGTGTTCCTTGAGCTGCGCCGACACATCGTTCATCAGGCTCAGGCGCGGATCGTACATGGTCCGCAGCAGGCCTTCGATTTGCAGGTTCGGGTTAAGCAACTCTGCGATACGCTTGATGTTATCCACAAGGTCACTCAAGCCTTCGAGCGCGAAGTACTCGCACTGCATGGGGATAATCACCCCATCGGCAGCCACCAGCGCGTTCAACGTCAGCATCGACAGCGACGGTGGGCAGTCGATCAAAATGTAGTCGTAATTCTCGCGGATCGGCGCCAGGGCGCTGCGCAGACGGCTTTCTTTCATCTGCATTTCCAGCAGCACCACTTCGGCCGCGGTCAAATCGCGGTTGGCCGGCAGCAACTGGTAACCGCCGTGCTCGGAGTAGTGCATGGCCTGGGCCAGGTCGCACTCGCCAATCAGCAAGTCGTAGACCGAGTTTTCCAGGCCGTGTTTATCCACACCGCTACCCATGGTGGCGTTGCCCTGTGGATCGAGATCGATCAACAGCACCCGGCGCTTGGTAGCGACCAGGGATGCTGCGAGGTTGATGCAGGTGGTGGTTTTGCCCACGCCACCTTTCTGGTTCGCTATCGCGAATACCTTAGCCATTCTTGCTTGTGTTCCCAATCATGCCGTGCGGCGCAGTATCAGCAGATGGCGTTGGCCTTGGCAACCGGGTACGGCCAAGGCGTGTTCGCTATCGAGGTGGAAGTCTGCCGGCAATGCTAACAGCTCGTCGCTTGGATGAACGCCCTTCATTGCCAGCCAACGGGTGTCGCGGTCGCCTAAGTGGCGGGTCCAGTTGCTGAAGTTCTCCATGCTGCTGAATGCCCGGGAAACAATCCCGTTGAAAGGCTGTTCAGGCACGAAGGCTTCGACGCGACTGTGGATAACATTCAGGTTATCCAGCTTGAGTTCGAGTTTGACCTGGGTCAGGAAGCGGGTTTTCTTGCCGTTGCTGTCCAGGCACGTCACTTGTGACTCTGGAAACAGGATGGCCAGCGGAATGCCAGGCATGCCGCCGCCGCTGCCAACGTCCAACCAACGGCCGTTTTCGATAAACGGCATCACGCTCAGGCTGTCGAGCAGGTGACGCGAGACCATTTCGTCCGGGTCGCGCACCGCTGTCAGGTTGTAAGCCTTGTTCCATTTGATCAACAGGGCCAGATAGCCCAGCAGCAAGTCGTGCTGTGCATCGGTCAGGTCCACGCCCAACTGGCGTGCACCTGTGGATAACTCTTCGGCGTGTTGCGAGGTAACCAACGAACTCAAGCGCTTTGCTCCAACTGACGGCCCGCGCCGCGTTTTTTCAAATGAATCATCAACAGCGAAATAGCTGCCGGGGTGACCCCAGGAATACGTGAAGCCTGGCCGAGTGTTTCCGGCCGAGTTATCCCCAACTTGCTTTGGATTTCTTTCGACAACCCGGAAATCCCGGTGTAGTCGATGTCCACAGGCAGTTTGGTGTCTTCACTGGCGCGCAAGCGGGCGATCTCGTCCTGCTGGCGGTCAATGTAACCGGCGTATTTGGTCTTGATCTCAACCTGCTCGGCGACTTGTGGGTCTTCGGCACCGTGACCGGTTACTTCAACCAGGCCAGCGTAGTCGATTTCCGGACGGGACAGCAGGTTCAGCAAGTTGTATTCGTGGGTCAGCGGCGTGCCGAATTTTTCGGCAATCGCGTCGCCTTGCTCGGTGCCGGGGCGAACCCAGGTACTTTTCAGGCGCTGCTCTTCCAACGTGATGCTTTCGCGTTTTTTGCAGAAGGCGGCCCAGCGTGCGTCATCGACCAAGCCCAGCTCGCGACCTTTTTCGGTCAGGCGCAGGTCGGCGTTGTCTTCGCGCAGGATCAGGCGGTATTCGGCCCGGGACGTAAACATCCGGTACGGTTCCTGAGTTCCGAGAGTAATCAGGTCATCGACCAATACACCGATGTACGCCTCATCGCGGCGCGGGCACCAGCTGTCTTTGCCTTGTGCGCGCAGTGCCGCGTTGGTTCCGGCCAGCAAACCTTGGGCGCCGGCTTCTTCGTAACCGGTGGTGCCGTTGATTTGCCCGGCGAAAAACAGGCCGCCAATCACTTTGGTTTCGAGGCTGTATTTCAGGTCACGCGGGTCGAAGTAGTCGTACTCGATGGCGTAGCCCGGACGCACGATGTGCGCGTTTTCCATGCCGCGAATCGATTGCACGATCTGGATTTGCACGTCGAACGGCAACGATGTGGAAATCCCGTTCGGGTACAGCTCGTGGGTGGTCAAGCCTTCGGGCTCGATGAAGACCTGGTGGCTCTCCTTGTCGGCAAAGCGGTGAATCTTGTCTTCAATCGATGGGCAATAACGCGGGCCAATGCCTTCGATCACACCGGAATACATCGGCGAACGGTCGAGGTTCGCGGCAATGATTTCGTGGGTGCGGGCATTGGTGTGGGTAATCCAGCAGCTGACCTGTTTCGGGTGCTGTTCTTTGGAGCCCATGAACGACATCACTGGGATTGGCGTATCGCCGGCTTGTTCGGTCATCACCGAGAAATCCACAGAACGCCCGTCGATACGCGGCGGGGTCCCGGTTTTCAGGCGGCCGACACGCAACGGCAATTCACGCAGGCGTTTTGCCAGGGCAATCGACGGCGGATCACCGGCGCGGCCGCCCGAATAATTCTGCATGCCAATGTGGATAAGTCCGCCGAGGAAGGTACCGGTGGTCAGCACCACGGATTCTGCGAAGAAACGCAGGCCCATTTGGGTGACAACACCGCGTACCTGGTCTTGTTCGACGATCAGGTCATCCGCTGCTTGCTGAAATATCCACAGGTTCGGCTGGTTTTCCAGGGTTTCACGCACCGCGGCCTTGTAGAGGATGCGGTCAGCTTGTGCCCGGGTAGCCCTAACGGCTGGGCCTTTGCGGCTGTTGAGCACGCGAAATTGAATGCCACCTTTGTCGGTAGCCATGGCCATCACACCGCCAAGGGCATCGATTTCCTTGACCAGATGGCTTTTGCCGATCCCACCAATGGCGGGGTTGCAACTCATGGCACCGAGGGTTTCCACGTTGTGTGTCAGCAACAGAGTTTTTACACCCATGCGTGCTGAGGCCAGTGCTGCCTCGGTACCGGCATGACCGCCGCCGATGACGATCACTTCAAAACGGGAAGGGAAATCCACCACGCACCTCGTGCCTGCTTATGTAGGTAATCAGGAATTGATTGTTGAAAGAGTTTTAGAGCTTTGGCGGCAAGTATAGGGACTTAGCCCTTCCTAAAGAACCCTTTGCACAAAATTTAACCAGCTGTGGATGAATCACAGACAATAGAAATTAAAAGAGAGAAGTTTATAAGATCTTTGTTTTTATGTTTATTTCTACTGAGCCTACTTTCTGTGGATAGATCTCTACAGGCCTTTATTTACTTTGTGTACAGCGATTCAAAAGTCTGTGGTCATGTGCCAATGAGGCCCTTGGATAAGTGCTTTAAGCCTGTGGATTAAACAGGTGGTTATCCACAGAGGGGTTTTTACTCAGGTTTCAGGCCCTGTTATCAACTGGGCACAGGGGCGGTTATTCACAGGGCTTAATCCACAGATATCGTGTATTTCACCCACGACGAAGCCACCGCGTTTTTTGAACGTAGTAAGGAATGCTGCAAAAAGAGAGCTATTGTGAGAAGTCGACGGCGCAGTTAATAATAGCGATTATCATTAACCTGCCTTAACGCGCCCTATGCCTCCTTCACACACGGCTGCAGTCCAGCACATCTATGAGCATCACCATTCGTGGCTGCAGGGATGGCTCAAAGGTAAATTGCATAACGCTTGCGATGCAGCCGATGTGGCACACGATACTTTCTTGCGTATCTTGGGCGGGCGCGATGCGGCGCAGATCCTCGAACCCAGGGACTACCTGGCAACCATTGCCAGGGGCTTGGTCATTGATCGTTATCGCCGGCATGCGATTGAACGCGCGTATCAACAGTCATTGGCTGAGCGCCCTGAAGCTGTCGCCATCAGTGAAGAAGACAAGGCCATCATCATTGAAACGCTGGTAGCTGTGGATAAGGCCCTGGCTGACCTGGGCGATCGGGCCCGGCGAATTTTCATGCTGTCGCAGATCGAAGGCCTGACTTATCAACAGATCGCCGATCAGTTGCAGGTGTCCCTGACCACCGTGAAGAAACACATGATCCGCGCGCTTACCGAGTGTTCACTGATCATGGCCAGCCTGTAATGGTTGCCCCGGATCGAAAGGTCTTCGAAGCTGCTGCCACTTGGTATGTGCATTTTCAGTCGCAACCTCCAACGCCGGCTGAGCACTATGCCTGGCAACAATGGCTCAATGACGACCCGGCACACCTGGCAGCGTGGAACCAGATGGAGCAATTGCAACGCAGCCTGGGTGCCCTGCCTCAGGATTTCACCCGCCGCGCCTTATCGGCCACGCAGCAACGGCGGCAGGTGCTCAAGTGGATGCTGGTGCTGGGTGGCACCGGTTACCTGGGCTGGAATGTTCAACACGCGCCTTCCCTGGGCAACGTGTGGGCGGATTACCGCACACGCGTCGGCGAACGGCGAAGGATCGAACTGGCCGATGGCACTCGAATAGACCTCAACACCAGCACCGCCATTGATGTGGTGTTTGATGGGCGCCAGCGTTTGATCCGCCTGCGCGAAGGCGAAGTGCTTATCCACACCGGAAAACTGGGTGGGCAAGCGCCCTTTTATGTTGAAACCCGCCAGGGCCGAGTTCAGGCATTGGGAACGAGGTTTACCGTGCGCCAACTGGCGGATTCGACGCGAGTGGGGGTGCTGGAAGACCGAGTGAGCATCTCGCCTGCAGACCAACCCGATCGCACTCGGCTGCTGGCTGCCGGTGAAAGCGCTGACTTCGACCGGGAAAATGTCGGCCCCAACCACGCCTATCGCCGGACCCAGGCGGCTTGGGTCGATGGCCAAGTGATCGTCCTGGATGCGCGGCTTGGGGATCTGATCGACGACCTGGCACGCTATCGCTCAGGTGTTCTGCAGTGCGATCCGGCCTCGGCGCCTCTGCGGGTTTCCGGCACGTTCCGCCTCGATTCCACCGATGCAGTACTGGCTAACCTGCAAGCTACTCTGCCTATCCAGGTGAAATATTTCACTCGCTATTGGGTTTCGGTGACGCGCGTGGGTTGAGCGAAAAAAATAATCCACAGGGGGTTATCTTTTTTTTACCTGGCCCGGCCCTACGGGTAATCACGACGCTACCTTCAGGGCTTATCCACCTATGCGCCTTCCCGCTAAACTCCGCCAGCAACTCTCTTACCACGGCATGACCTACGGTTTACTGCTGTCCACGGCCGCCACCGCCGGTGTCTTTTTGTCCACAAGCGCCCTGGCAGCCAGTGCTGCGCAGCATTACACCATTGCCGCCGGGCCCCTTGACGCAGCGTTGAGCCAATTTGCCGCCAAGGCCAACGTGATTCTGTCCTTCTCACCCCAGCAGACCGCGCGCTTGAATACGCCGGGGCTGGAAGGTGACTATTCGGTGGATCAAGGCTTTGCGCTATTGCTGCAAAACTCGGGGTTGCAAGCCGTAACACAGGCGCCCGGAAGCTATGTACTTCAGGCTTCGCAAGATGGGCCATTGACGCTCGCCCCGACCACCGTCAGCACTTATCAACAGGCCGGTTTCAATCAGGACATTGCCGGTGATGTTGGCTACAAGGCGCAAAACAGCCGCGTCGGTACCAAAACCAGCACCGCGCTGTCGGAAACCCCACGCTCGGTATCGGTGGTCACAGGCCAACGCATCAAGGACCAGAAGTCGCAGACGCTGACGGAGGTGCTGGGGTATGTACCGGGGATCTTCGCGCCACCGTTTGCTGCCGGTGATAGCCTCGCGGGCGACCTGTTTTTCATTCGTGGTTTCAATGCCACGGATTATGGCTACGGCCTGCTGCGCGATGGCCTTCGGGTGCAGGGCAATCGGTATGACACCACCAGTGAACCCTATGGCCTGGAGCGCGTAGAGATTTTCCGCGGCCCTTCTTCTCTGCTCTATGGGGAAAACGCGCCGGGCGGGTTGGTCAACCTGGTCAGCAAACACCCAACCGCCACGCCTCAGGGCGAAGTGCAATTGGGTTACGGCTCCAACAATCGGCGCCAGCTGGGTGTGGATATCTCGGGGCCACTCAATGACAGTGGCAACGTCCTGGGCCGCGTGGTCATGCTCGGTCGAAAATCCGACACCCAGACCGACCACGTGCCCGATGATCGCCTGTACATCGCGCCCTCCCTGACCCTGAACATTGATGACTACAACACCCTGACGCTGCTGACCAACTACCAGAAGGACCACACCAATCTGGAACTGGGCCTGCCTGCGGCCGGCACTTTACTGAAAAACCCGAACGGCAAGCTGTCCAAACACACCATGCTCGGCGACCCGGACTGGAACACGTTCGAGCGCGAAGCCTGGAGCGCCGGTTACGAGTTCAGCCACAGCTTCAATGACGATTGGCAGTTCCGCCAGAACTCGCGCTACATGCAGTCGCGCATCAACCGCCATGAAACCTGGCCCGGCGCGCTGAACAATCGCGGCTTCGGCACCCAGTTGAACATGACCGCCTACGACCGCTACAACAAGTCGATGGTGTATTCCCTGGATAACCAGCTCGAAGGCAAATTCCAGGTCGGTGACCTGGAAAACACCCTGCTGGTTGGCGCCAGCTACGACCGCACCTCGTTCAATCAGGACTGGGATGCGGGCTTCGCCGGCACCATCAATGTGTATAACCCGGTGTACCTGCGCGACCCGCTCACCCCGATCGCGGTACAGAACACCCTGCTCGAACAGCAGATGAAAGGCGTTTATGCACAGGTCCAAAGCAAATACGACCACTGGCTGTTCCTGCTCGGCGGTCGCCAGGATTGGGTCGAGAGTGATTTTCGCGACAAGGTGAACAAGGCCAGCAACACAGGCTCTGACGACAAGAAGTTTACGTACCAGGGCGGAGTGATGTACCAGTTCGACAACGGCGTGACGCCGTATGTCAGCTACTCCACCGCCTTCGTCCCGGTGCAGCAGATTTCCAACGCGGGTTCACCGTTAAAGCCGATCACCAGCAGCCAGTACGAAGTGGGTGTGAAGTACGAGCCGATTGGCTGGGACACCGCCATGACGCTGTCGGTGTATGACCTGCGCAAGCAGGATGACACCTACCTTGATGCCACCACCAACAGCTATCGCCAAGTGGGCGAAAGCCGCGCCAAAGGGGCGGAGGTGGAAATCAACAGCAACCTTACGCCGAACTTGAATGTCACCGCGGCCTACACCTATACCGATGCAAGGATTACCAAGGATTCCGCCACTTCACTGGTCGAAGGGCATCAGATGACCGGGGTGCCACGTAACCAGGCGTCGGTGTGGGGCAAGTACCGCTTTCTGGATGGCCAGCTCAAGGGCTTGTCCCTGGGTGGCGGAGTGCGCTACTTCGATAGCACTTTCTCCTACACCGCGCCGACGCTGTACGGGAAATTGGATGCCGGAAGCGTGACGTTGGTGGATGCGGCGATCGGTTATCAGCTCGACAAACACTGGTCGGTGGATCTGAACGCGAAGAATCTGTTCGACAAGGAATATGTATCCGGTTGCAACGATGCAGGTCGCTGCTACTGGGGCGACAGTCGGACGCTGCTTGGGACGGTTTCCTACAACTGGTAAAGGCGCACAGTAGCCCTGAAGAACTCAGGCGTTCTTCAGGGCGTTTTTGCCGGCAAGCCGGCTCCCACAGGATATGTGGATAACTGGGCTATTTGCCGATGCAGAAGCTTGAAAAAATCCGTCCCAGCAAATCATCCGAACTGAATGCACCGGTGATCTCGCCCAGCAGCTGCTGTGCCTGACGTAAATCCTCAGCCAGCAGCTCCCCTGCCCCCGCCAAGGTCAGTTGCGCCCGACCGTGCTCCAGCGCCGCGCTGGCGTGGCGCAGCGCCTCCAGGTGCCTGCGACGTGCACTGAAGCTGCTTTCCGAGGTTTGCTCATAGCCCATGCAGGCTTTGAGGTGGTCGCGCAGCAGCTCCAGGCCATCGCCGGCCGACTTCGCACTCAGGCTGATAGTGACATGGCCATCCTCGCTGGTTTCCATGGCAATAGCTTCGCCGGTCAGGTCGGCCTTGTTGCGAATCAAGGTGACCTTGGCCGGGTCCGGCCGTTGCTCGAGAAATTCCGGCCACAAGGCAAAAGGATCCACAGCCTCTGGCGCCGTGGCGTCCACCACCAACAACACCCGGTCCGCTTCGCCGATGGCCTTGAGTGCGCGCTCTACGCCAATCTTTTCGACCTGGTCGTCAGTGTCGCGCAGACCTGCAGTGTCGACCACGTGCAGCGGCATACCGTCGATGTGGATATGTTCGCGCAAGATATCGCGGGTAGTGCCGGCGATCTCGGTCACGATGGCCGCCTCGCGACCTGCCAAGGCATTGAGCAGGCTCGACTTGCCGGCATTTGGCCGTCCCGCGATCACCACGGTCATGCCATCGCGCAGTAGAGCCCCCTGCCCGGCTTCGCGCAGCACTGTGGATAACTCATCGCGGACTTTGTCGAGCATGGCCAGAACGTGCCCATCGGCGAGAAAGTCGATTTCCTCCTCCGGAAAATCAATCGCTGCCTCGACGTAGATGCGCAAGCTGATCAATTGCTCGGTCAGGTTATGCACACGCAACGAAAATGCACCCTGCAACGAACGCAATGCATTGCGCGCGGCCTGTGCAGAACTTGCCTCGATCAAATCGGCAATGGCTTCGGCCTGGGCCAGATCGAGTTTGTCATTGAGAAAAGCCCGCTCGCTGAACTCCCCCGGACGCGCCAGGCGGCAACCCAATTGCAGGCAGCGCTGCAGCAGCATATCCAGCACGACTGGACCGCCGTGCCCTTGCAATTCAAGCACGTCTTCGCCGGTGAACGAGTTGGGCCCGGGAAAATACAGCGCCAGGCCTTCATCCAGCACGGTCGCATCGGCGTCCAGAAAGGGGCCGTAGTGGGCGTAGCGCGGTTTCAACTCGCGGCCGCTGATGGCCTGGGCCGCATAACCGGCGAGCGGCCCGGAAATTCGAACGATACCGACGCCGCCGCGCCCTTGAGCGGTAGCGACAGCAGCGATGGTTTCACGAGGAGCGCTCATCAGCAGGTTCCAGAACAAAAGTGACGGAAAGCAAAACGCCCCACTAGGGGGCGTCTTGAGTGGTTATCCACAGAGTAAATTACGCCGCAGCTTTTTTGGTAGCCGCTTCGATTTTACGTGTGATGTACCACTGTTGAGAGATCGACAGGCAGTTGTTGACGACCCAGTACAGCACCAGACCAGCAGGGAACCACAGGAAGAAGAAGGTGAAGATGATTGGCATCATTTTCATCACTTTGGCCTGCATCGGATCCGGCGGAGTCGGGTTCAAGCGCTGCTGGATGAACATGGTCGCGCCCATGATGATCGGCAGGATAAAGAACGGGTCTTTGATCGACAGGTCAGTTATCCACAGCATGAACGGAGCCTGGCGCATTTCCACGCTTTCCAGGAGTACCCAGTAAAGCGACAGGAAGACCGGCATCTGCACCAGAATCGGCAAGCATCCACCCAGCGGGTTGATCTTCTCTTTCTTGTACAGCTCCATCATGGCTTGCGACATTTTCTGCCGGTCATCGCCATGTTGCTCTTTCAGCGCGGCCAGTTTCGGGGCCACGGCACGCATACGTGCCATCGACTTGTAGCTGGCGGCCGACAGAGGGAAGAAGATCCCCTTGATCAGCATGGTCAGCAAGATGATCGAGAAGCCCCAGTTACCCACAATGCTGTGGATATGTTGCAGCAGCCAGAAGATTGGCTGGGCAATGAACCACAGAATGCCGTAATCCACAGTCAGTTCCAGACCTGGGGACAACTCTTTCAGCACAGCCTGGCTTTTCGGGCCGGCGTACAGCGTGGCGCTGGTTTCAGCCTTGGCGCCTGGTGCGACGGTCAACGCCGGGCCAGTAAAACCAATGATGTAGTTGCCTTGGCTGTCTTTGCGGGTTTGAACCAGGTTGGCTTCACCCTTGTTCGGGATCCATGCGGTCACGAAGTAGTGTTGCAACCAGGCAACCCAGCCGCCTTGTACGGTTTCTTTCAGCGCGCCCTTGTCGATATCTTTCATCGACACTTTTTTGTACGGCTCGCTACTTGTCCACAGGGCAGCGCCCAGGTAAGTCGCGGTGCCGGTAGCAGTGCTGGAAGACGGATCGGCGCTGTTGTCACGCTTGAGCTGGGCAAACAGGTTGCCGCTCCATGGCTTGGCGCTTTCGTTGTCGATCAGATAGGTGACTTTCAGATCGTACAAACCGCGGGTAAAGCTGAAACGCTTGATGTAGTTGACGCCGTCCTGACTGAATTTCAGGTCAACGTTCAACTGGTTCTGGCCATCAGCCAGTTGATAAGTCTTCTGTTCGGTCGAATAAACCGGACGACCGGTAGCACGAGCATCCGGACCGTCAGTGCCGGTCAGGCCGCTTTGTGCCAGATAAGTGCGTTCACCACCGTTATCGAACAGTTGGAACGGCACATCCGGATGGTCTTGGCGACGTGGATACAACGGCAGTTTCAACTGCGCGATATCACCACCTTGTGGGTCGATAGCCAGGTCGAGCACATCCGTTTTCACGTGGATGAGGTCTTTGTTGGTGACCACTGGCGTTTCTAGAGGGGCGCTTGTCTCGCCATTCGCGCTGGGAACATCGGCACTCGCGGACGCATTGTTACCCAACGGGGTGTCCGGAATAGCCGGCGCAGCCTGATTGGTAGCAACATTCTGAGTCGGCAGGGCAGCCTGGCCGTAGTCCTGGTTCCACTTAAGAACCATGACGTAGGACACGATTGCCAGGGCGACGATCAGGATCGTGCGTTTAATATCCATGATTACTCGGCCATCGAAGAAGAACGGGAGGTAGGGATAGGTGGAACCGGGTCAAAACCACCGGGATTCCACGGATGACAGCGGCCTAAACGACGAAAGGCCAGCCAGCCACCGCGCAGAAGACCATGATTTTCTATGGCCTCTAACGCGTAGCAGGAACAACTGGGGTAGAAACGACAGTGGTCGGCCATCAGAGGACTAATGGCATAACGGTAAAACTGGATCGGAACGAGGGCCAGTTTACGCATTGGTGCTGTCTACCCCTACAGTTTCGGTGCTGACTGCTGGTGCCGGCTTGTGGGTACGCGCCAAACGTTTCCAGAGCTTGCCGAAATGCTGAATCAATTCGGGGTTTTCTACGTCCCCCAAGCCTTTGCGCGCGACGATAACAATATCCCAACCAACCAGAGTTTCCTGGTGGAGGCGAAACGATTCGCGCATCAGACGCTTGAGGCGATTGCGCTCAACGGAGAGCTTTACGCTCTTCTTGCCGATCACCAACCCGAGGCGGGGGTGATCCAGATCGTTGTTACGCGCAAGGAGCAGGAGATTTTTCCCCGGAACCTTGCCGGTGGGGGAGTCAAAGACTGCCTTGAAATGCCGGGGGGTTAGCAGACGCTTTTCCCGACTGAAGTCCTGACTCACCACCAGTACCGGATTATCAAACTGCCAGACGCGCACGACCTTTGGCGCGGCGACGCGACAGGACAGCACGGCCGTTCTTGGTGGCCATGCGAGCACGGAAGCCGTGAGTACGGGCGCGTTTGATGGTGCTTGGTTGGAAAGTACGTTTCATGGCGTTGTTACCTGGTTCGTCCACAACGGGCCGGAATGGCCCCCGTTTTAAGAGACCGGCGATTCTAGAGAAAGCAAGCCTCTAGGTCAATTTCCAACCAGCTTTTCCTTTAATTAGATCTCTGCAGGCAATTGGGCCTTTTCGGCTCGCCCGGCTTTCACGAGCAATGCCATAGATATAAAAATAAAGAAGGAAGTTATTTAAAGCTTTTCTGTAAAGCTTATAAAAGCTAGGGAGGCGATCCTCTGTGGATAACTGCTCTGAGCCCATATTCCACCTGATGTACAGAGAATGACAACTAGGGGGAGAAACGGTGCTCTGCCTGTGCTGCGCTGTCGGATAACCTGTGCGTGGAGTGGGTTGTTATCCACAGGCCAGTTACCCACAGACTTTCGACCCCACTTGTACAACGAGCTTAGGGGCGCTTATCCACAGAGCTTATGCACAGACCATTGGTCGGCTTTTTTGTGCTTAACGCATTGATTTTGGGTGCCCTGTGAGCAACCTACATGTGGATAAGTGGGCGTCTGGCCGCTACAATGGCGGCTGTTTTTGCCTCACCGGCTTTCAACTTAGGGGATATCCGTGTCAGTGGAACTTTGGCAGCAGTGCGTGGAGCTTTTGCGCGAAGAGCTGCCTGCCCAGCAATTCAACACCTGGATCCGTCCGCTACAGGTCGAAGCCGAAGGCGACGAGTTGCGTGTCTACGCGCCGAATCGTTTTGTTCTCGATTGGGTTAATGAGAAGTACCTGAGCCGCGTTCTCGAATTGCTCGATGAGCACGGCAATGGCCTGGCGCCCGTACTCTCCCTATTAATAGGCAGCAAACGTAGCTCTGCGCCGCGTGCCGCGCCGAATGCACCGTTGGCAGCGAGCGCCTCGCAGGCTCAGGCCGCAGCCGTGCCTGTTAATAACTCGCCAGCACCCGTTGCCCAGACGCCTTCGAAATCATCGGCGCAGAAAAACGCGCCTATAAATGAAGAGCCGTCCCGTGACAGCTTCGACCCAATGGCCGGCGCCAGCTCGCAGCAAGCACCGGTGCGCGCCGAACAGCGCACCGTGCAGGTAGAAGGTGCGCTCAAGCACACCAGCTACCTGAACCGTACGTTCACCTTTGAAAACTTCGTCGAAGGTAAATCCAACCAGCTGGCCCGCGCGGCCGCCTGGCAGGTAGCCGACAACCCCAAGCATGGTTACAACCCGCTCTTCCTTTATGGTGGCGTCGGCTTGGGTAAGACGCACTTGATGCACGCTGTGGGTAACCATCTATTAAAGAAGAACCCGAATGCCAAGGTCGTGTACCTGCACTCGGAGCGCTTCGTCGCTGACATGGTCAAGGCCTTGCAGCTCAATGCAATCAACGAGTTCAAGCGGTTCTACCGCTCGGTTGATGCGTTGCTGATCGATGACATTCAATTTTTTGCCCGCAAGGAACGTTCTCAGGAAGAGTTTTTTCACACCTTCAACGCCCTGCTCGAGGGTGGCCAGCAGGTCATCTTGACCAGCGACCGTTACCCGAAGGAAATCGAAGGCCTGGAAGAACGTTTGAAGTCACGCTTCGGCTGGGGCCTGACCGTTGCGGTAGAACCGCCGGAGTTGGAAACCCGCGTCGCGATCCTGATGAAAAAGGCCGACCAGGCGAAAGTCGATCTGCCACACGATGCGGCCTTCTTTATTGCTCAACGCATTCGCTCCAACGTGCGTGAGCTCGAAGGCGCGCTCAAGCGAGTCATTGCTCACTCGCACTTCATGGGCCGCGATATCACCATCGAGTTGATCCGTGAATCCCTGAAAGACTTGCTGGCCCTGCAAGACAAGCTGGTGAGTGTGGATAACATCCAGCGCACGGTGGCTGAGTACTACAAAATCAAGATTTCCGACCTGTTGTCCAAGCGCCGTTCGCGCTCGGTGGCACGTCCGCGTCAGGTGGCGATGGCGCTCTCCAAAGAGCTGACCAACCACAGCCTGCCGGAAATCGGTGATGTGTTTGGCGGTCGCGACCACACCACGGTCTTGCACGCGTGCCGCAAGATCAACGAACTTAAGGAATCCGACGCGGATATTCGCGAGGACTACAAGAACCTGCTGCGTACACTGACTACGTGATGACACCAGCGCAGCTTATTAAGGCAAGGGACTAGACCATGCATTTCACCATTCAACGCGAAGCCCTGTTGAAACCCCTGCAACTGGTCGCAGGCGTCGTCGAGCGCCGACAGACCTTGCCGGTGCTCTCAAACGTATTGCTGGTTGTCGAAGGCCAGCAATTGTCCTTGACCGGTACCGACCTTGAAGTCGAGCTGGTTGGCCGCGTGCAGCTGGAAGAGCCTGCTGAGCCGGGCGAGATCACCGTACCTGCGCGCAAGCTGATGGATATCTGCAAAAGCTTGCCAAACGAAGCGCTGATCGACATCAAAGTCGATGAGCAGAAGTTGGTGGTCAAGGCCGGCCGCAGCCGTTTTACGCTGTCCACCTTGCCAGCCAATGACTTCCCGACCGTCGAAGAAGGCCCTGGCTCGCTGACTTGCAGCCTGGAGCAAAGCAAACTGCGTCGTTTGATCGAGCGCACCAGCTTCGCCATGGCCCAGCAAGATGTGCGCTACTACCTCAACGGTATGTTGCTGGAAGTTTCTGAAGGCATCATCCGCGCCGTGGCCACCGACGGTCACCGGTTGGCGATGTGCTCCATGCGTGCCGATATTGGTCAGCCAGATCGCCACCAAGTGATTGTCCCGCGTAAAGGTATCCTGGAGTTGGCGCGCCTGCTCACCGAGCCGGACGGCAACGTCAGCATCGTTCTGGGCCAGCACCACATTCGCGCCACTACCAGTGAATTCACCTTCACGTCCAAGTTGGTCGACGGCAAGTTCCCGGATTACGAGCGCGTGCTGCCTAAAGGTGGCGACAAGCTGGTGATCGGCGATCGTCAGGCCTTGCGCGAAGCGTTCAGCCGTACCGCAATTCTGTCGAACGAGAAGTACCGCGGTATCCGTCTGCAACTGGCCAATGGTCAGTTGAAAATTCAGGCGAATAACCCTGAGCAGGAAGAAGCGGAAGAAGAAGTAGGCGTTGACTACAACGGCGGCTCGCTGGAGATCGGCTTCAACGTCAGCTATTTGTTGGACGTGCTGGGCGTAATGACCACCGAACAGGTTCGCCTGATTCTGTCGGACTCCAACAGCAGCGCCCTGGTGCAAGAATCTGATAACGACGACTCGGCTTACGTAGTTATGCCGATGCGCCTGTAATCATGCTCAGCAGAAGCTAGATGTCCCTCAGTCGCGTCTCGGTCACCGCGGTGCGCAATCTGCACCCGGTGACCTTCTCCCCCTCCCCCCGCATCAATATCCTCCACGGCGCCAACGGCAGTGGCAAAACCAGCGTGCTGGAAGCCATTCATTTGCTGGGGCTCGCCCGTTCTTTTCGCAGTGCACGTCTTTTGCCGGTGATTCAATACGAGCAGTTGGCATGCACTGTATTCGGCCAAGTTGAATTGGCTGAAGGCGGACACAGCAGCCTGGGAATATCTCGTGATCGCGGCGGGGAATTTCAAATTCGCATTGACGGGCAAAATGCTCGCAGCGCTGCCCAGTTGGCGGAAATTCTGCCTCTGCAGTTGATCAACCCCGACAGCTTCCGCCTGTTGGAAGGTGCACCGAAGATCCGCAGGCAATTCCTCGATTGGGGAGTGTTCCACGTGGAACCGCGTTTCATGGCCACTTGGCAGCGCCTGCAGAAGGCCCTGCGGCAGCGGAACTCATGGCTGCGGCATGGTACACTTGACGCCGCTTCGCAAGCAGCCTGGGACCGGGAACTGTGCCTGGCCAGCGACGAAATAGATGAATACCGCCGCGCCTATATCAAAGCCTTGAAACCAGTCTTTGAGCAGACCTTGAGTGAGTTGTTGGATCTCGAGGGGCTGACGCTGAGCTACTACCGTGGTTGGGATAAAGAGCGTGAGCTGAGCGCAGTGCTCGCCACGTCCTTGCAACGGGATCAGCAAATTGGCCATACCCAGGCAGGCCCCCAACGGGCTGATCTGCGTCTTAGATTAGGCGCACATAATGCCGCGGATATCTTGTCCCGCGGTCAGCAGAAGTTGGTGGTGTGCGCGCTGCGTATCGCCCAGGGGCATTTGGTTAGCCAAGCCCGACGCGGTCAGTGTATTTATCTGGTGGATGACTTGCCGTCCGAACTCGACGAGCAACACCGCCGCGCGTTATGCCGCTTGTTGGAAGACTTACGCTGCCAGGTATTCATTACCTGTGTAGACCACGAATTATTGAGGGAAGGCTGGCAGACGGAAACGCCAGTCGCTTTGTTCCACGTGGAACAAGGCCGTATCACCCAGACCCACGACCATCGGGAGTGAAGGCATGAGCGAAGAAAACACGTACGACTCGACCAGCATTAAAGTGCTGAAAGGTTTGGATGCCGTACGCAAACGTCCCGGTATGTACATTGGCGACACCGATGATGGTAGCGGTCTGCACCACATGGTCTTCGAGGTGGTCGACAACTCCATCGACGAAGCGTTGGCCGGTCACTGCGACGACATCAGCATCATCATCCACCCGGATGAGTCCATCACCGTGCGCGACAACGGTCGCGGCATTCCGGTAGATGTGCACAAAGAAGAAGGCGTTTCGGCGGCAGAGGTCATCATGACCGTGCTCCACGCCGGCGGTAAGTTCGACGACAACTCCTATAAAGTCTCCGGCGGTTTGCACGGTGTAGGTGTGTCGGTAGTGAACGCTTTGTCGGAAGAGCTGATTCTGACCGTTCGCCGTAGCGGCAAGATCTGGGAGCAGACTTACGTGCACGGCGTGCCACAAGAGCCGATGAAAATCGTCGGTGACAGCGAATCCACTGGTACGCAGATCCACTTCAAGCCATCGGCTGAAACCTTCAAGAATATCCACTTCAGCTGGGACATCCTGGCCAAGCGTATTCGTGAACTGTCCTTCCTCAACTCCGGTGTGGGCATCGTTCTCAAGGACGAGCGCAGCGGCAAGGAAGAGCTGTTCAAGTACGAAGGCGGCCTGCGTGCGTTTGTTGAATACCTGAACACCAACAAAACTGCGGTCAACCAGGTGTTTCACTTCAACATCCAGCGTGAAGATGGCATCGGCGTAGAAATCGCGCTGCAGTGGAACGACAGCTTCAACGAGAACCTGTTGTGCTTCACCAACAACATTCCTCAGCGTGATGGCGGCACTCACTTGGTGGGTTTCCGTTCGGCGTTGACGCGTAACCTGAACACCTACATCGAAGCCGAAGGCTTGGCCAAGAAGCACAAAGTCGCCACCACCGGTGACGACGCACGTGAAGGCCTGACTGCGATTATCTCGGTGAAAGTGCCAGATCCCAAGTTCAGCTCCCAGACTAAAGACAAGCTGGTGTCTTCCGAAGTGAAGACCGCTGTGGAACAGGAGATGGGCAAATACTTCTCCGACTTCCTGCTGGAGAACCCGAACGAAGCCAAGCTGGTTGTCGGCAAGATGATCGACGCTGCACGTGCGCGTGAAGCGGCGCGTAAAGCCCGTGAGATGACCCGTCGTAAAGGCGCGCTGGATATCGCCGGCCTGCCGGGCAAATTGGCAGACTGCCAGGAGAAGGACCCTGCCCTCTCCGAGCTGTACCTGGTGGAAGGTGACTCTGCTGGCGGTTCCGCCAAGCAGGGTCGTAACCGTCGCACCCAGGCGATCCTGCCGTTGAAGGGTAAGATCCTCAACGTTGAGAAAGCCCGCTTCGACAAGATGATTTCCTCTCAGGAAGTCGGCACGTTGATCACAGCCCTGGGCTGCGGTATTGGCCGCGACGAGTACAACATCGACAAGCTGCGCTACCACAACATCATCATCATGACCGATGCTGACGTCGACGGTTCGCACATCCGTACCCTGCTGCTGACCTTCTTCTTCCGTCAGTTGCCGGAGCTGATTGAGCGTGGCTATATCTACATCGCTCAGCCGCCGTTGTACAAAGTGAAAAAAGGCAAGCAAGAGCAATACATCAAAGACGACGACGCCATGGAAGAGTACATGACGCAGTCGGCCCTGGAAGATGCCAGCCTGCACTTGAACGACGAAGCTCCGGGTATCTCTGGTGAGTCGCTGGAGCGTCTGGTTAACGATTTCCGCATGGTCATGAAGACTCTCAAGCGTCTGTCGCGCCTGTACCCTCAGGAGCTGACCGAGCACTTCATCTACCTGCCGGCCGTCAGCCTGGAGCAGTTGGGCGATCACGCTGCGATGCAGGATTGGCTGGCCCAGTACGAAGTGCGCCTGCGTACCGTCGAGAAGTCTGGCCTGGTGTACAAAGCCAGCCTGCGTGAAGACCGTGAGCGTAACGTGTGGCTGCCGGAGGTCGAACTGATCTCCCACGGACTGTCGAACTACGTCACCTTCAACCGCGACTTTTTCGGCAGTAACGACTACAAAACCGTCGTTACCCTCGGCGCGCAATTGAGCACCCTGCTGGACGACGGTGCTTACATTCAGCGCGGCGAACGCAAGAAGCAAGTCAAGGAATTCAAAGAAGCCCTTGATTGGCTGATGGCAGAAAGCACCAAGCGTCACACCATTCAGCGATACAAAGGTCTGGGCGAAATGAACCCGGATCAGCTGTGGGAAACCACCATGGACCCAGCTCAGCGTCGTATGTTGCGCGTGACCATCGAAGACGCCATTGGCGCAGACCAGATCTTCAACACCCTGATGGGTGATGCGGTCGAACCTCGCCGTGACTTCATCGAAAGCAATGCCTTGGCAGTGTCCAACCTGGACTTCTGATCAGGTCAGCCTGCTAAAACAAAAAGGCCAACGCTCAGCGTTGGCCTTTTTTATTGGGTCTGAAAAAGCAGTTTTTATAATGCTCCACGTGGAACATCGAGCTTATTGGCCCGGGTTTACCGCCGCCACACTCTCCAACCGATAACCGTATCCGTAGATTGTCAGCAGTTGCCAGCCACGGTCGGCGGTCAGCCCCAGCTTATTGCGCAGGCGATAGATATGTGTGTCCAGCGGCCGCGAGGAGACCATCTCCTCATGAGACCAGAACCGCTCATACAGATATTCACGAGACAACGGACGCGCCAGATTGGCGAACAAGCAACTGGCCAAGCGGTATTCACGCTCAGTCAGGTTGATAGGTTTGCCCGCACGAGTGACGGTCAGCTCAGCATCGTCAAAGGTCAGATCGTTGAAGCTCTGCACTTCATGGGCCGTCGATTTTTGCAGACCATGGCGACGCAGCACGGCCGTGATCCGAGCTTTCAGTTCATTGGGCCGGAAGGGTTTGCTGACGTAATCATCCGCCCCACTGTTCAGCGCCGTGACGATGTCGCTCTCGGCGTCCCGACTGGTGAGCATGATCACGGCTGGCGGTGACTCCATGTGCTCGCGGGTCCAGCGCAGCAGCGCGATACCCGTGATGTCGGGCAGTTGCCAGTCGAGTATCAGCAAGTCAAAGGTTTCCCGGCGCAGCTGGCGTAGCAGGTCTTCACCACGCTCGAAGCAATGCACGGACCACGGCTGTTCCGCGGTGCTGGGAATCTGTCGCAGTGTCTGCTCAACCCGGCGCAACTCAGCGGGCTCGTCATCCAGTATTGCGACACGCATGGGTGGGTCCCTTCTACTAAAAAACGGCGCAAATGCCGGCCATCGAATCTGAATAATTGTGGTCAGATTCAGCGGACCATGAATCTATCGATACGCTGATATCAAAGAGCCTTTAATCCGTTGGAAGACCTCGATACCTTGGAGGAAAGATACCCACTCCTGCCCGTAAGGAAAAGGTTCAGCATGAATCGCTCAGGAAAGTCTAACAGTGAGACCGATATGAGCTTCACTGGGTTCAGTACACCGCTCATATCGAACAGGGAGGGGCCGGGGCATATGGCGCGTTCAACTATCCACTCTCGACACCTCTACACGCCTGCGACGGTGGCCCGGTGATGCTGTGGCGCAAATCCGAAAAACGTCAACCCACTCGAGCACAACTGCTGTTCCACGGTTTGATACGCGAGTGGCTATTGATTGGCTTGGTTCTGCTGCCCTTCACTGTTTACCTGTCCCTGAGCCCAGGCCTTGCCCTCAATAACCCGCTGTACGACAGTCTTCGTCGCCTGACCCCATTGCCGGTCGACCCACGGATCCTGCTGGTGACTATTGATGACCAGAGCCTGAAAAAGCTAGGCCAGTGGCCCTGGCCGCGCAGTGTGCATGCTGACTTGATTGACCGGCTCAGTGCTGCTCGACCGGCAGGCATATTGTTTGATGTGATCTTCAGCGAGCCCGGCGAAGCGGCGGATGACCAACGACTGGCCGACGCCGTGTGCAATGCCGGCAATGTGTTGTTGCCCACGGCGAGTTCCGACGCGGCGGATGAGCAACTGTTGCCACTGCTCAAATGCGCCAAAGGCATGGGCCAGATCAATGTCGAAGCCGATAACGATGGTGTGGTACGCAGCCTGTATATGCGCGAGGGCCCGCCCGGCAACACGCTTGCGCAGCTGGCATGGCTTGCCTATGGGTTGAGTGGGCAAACCTCACCCATGCCGGGGCTCGCCAAGGAACCTGACGGTCAGCATTGGCATCGTGAACACGCGGTTCGTGTTCCTTACACCGCGCAGGGCCACTTTCCCAGCGTGTCCTACGTCAGCGTATTACAGGGTGAGGTACCGCCCGACGTGTTGCGTGGCCGGTTGATATTGGTCGGTGCCACGGCCTATGGAATGGGTGATCGCTTTGTCACGCCCCTCTCCTCCACGGTGGGCTCCACGGCCGGAGTGGAGATCCAGGCCAACATCCTCAATGGATTGCTGCTGGGGCGCAGCATCGTCGATCTTCCAGGCTGGCTTGCCGCATTGATGGCCGCATCGCTGGTGGCGTTGCTGCTGGGGCTGCTGTTGTATCGGCCGCGCTATGCACTGTGGATGACCCTGGCTTGCATGGTCACCGCACTGCTCGGCTCATGGGCCTTGCTTCGCCTGGGGCATTGGTGGTCACCCGCAGCGTGTCTGATCGGGCTGCTGCTCAGCTACCTGATCTGGAATTGGCGCCGCCTGAGCGTGATCCTTGCTTACTTCGGCTGGGAACTGGCACGCCTGGATAACGAACCCAAAGTGCTGCCCGAGCGCCGCCGTGCGCCCGCCAGCAAAGGTGACGTGTTGCAGGGGCGCATCTTTGCGCTTGAGCAGGCGGTAAGCCGCACGCGCGACACGCGGCGCTTTATGGCGGACGGGTTGGAGTGCCTGCCGGTGGCGACTCTGATTACCGATCCCCACGGCAGCATCCTGCTGGCCAACCGCGTCGCCCGTGAGGTGTTCGGCAACGATCTGGTGGCCACAAATCTCTTGGAACAACTCGCCGACCTCGGCTACCCGCCGCTGCACAACGGCGTTCGCCCTGCCCTGTCGGCGCTGCAGCTTATCGAGTTCCGTGATATCCACCAGCGCAGCCTGCGCATGGAGCTGGCACCCTTGCTGCCGGCCGAAGGTGATGTCGCCCTTGGCTGGCTGCTGAGCCTTACCGACTTGAGCAAGGAGCGTGAAGCCCAACAACACCGCGAGACGATGTTGCGCTTCCTGTCCCATGACCTGCGTGCGCCGCACTCGGCGATCCTGGCATTGCTGGATGTACACAACGGCGATTCACCGATATTTGCCCAGATCGAACAACAGGTGAAACGCGCATTGAGCCTCACCGAATCCTTCGTGCAGTTGGCCAAAGCCGAAGCCGACGGCTACCACTTCCAGCCGACGCTATTTGCCATGCTGGTCATGGATGCCTTTGACCAGGTGGCAGTGATCGCGCAGCTCAAGGGCATTCACTTGGTACACGACCTGGATGAGGCGGATGAGGGCATGGTGTCAGCCGATCAATCATTGCTGACCCGGGCGCTGTTCAACGTGCTGGAAAACGCCATCAAGTACTCCCCGTCAGGCACCACCGTCACGCTGAGCCACGGCAGCGCGCAAGGTTGGTTGGAATGTCGCATCAGCGATCAGGGGCCGGGCATCGCGCCTGGGGATTTGCCGGAGCTGTTCAGCCAGTACCGACGCTTCGATTCAGCCCAGGGCAGTGAGGGTTTGGGTTTGGGGCTGACCATGGTCAAAGCCGTGATTGAGCGCCATGGCGGCCGTATTCTGTGCGAGAGCGAGTTAGGCAAGGGCTCGACCTTCAGCCTGAAACTGCCCCTGCTCGATACGTGAAAACCCTGGTTTTCTGCTGTGCATAAAAAACCGGTCAAAAAGACCGGTTTTTTAATGCGCAAAAAACTTATGCACGTTTTTCGCGATTTTATTAGCTTGAGAAATATGTAAGTAAATCAGCTTGTTACGAACCAAAAACGGCGATTCGCCAACAAACCGTACACAGGTTATCCACAGAAGCTCAAATCGCCGGCGTCTCTACCACCACAGGCTCGGGAGGCAATGAACCCATGGCCCGTTGCTGCGCTTCATTCCACGCTGCAGCGCGGTCATTCAATGCTGCAATGGCACGTGGCCCTTCGCCTTCTGCGTACATAGGCTCGCCAATCACTACCGTGATGGTGCCTGCGCGTTTGGCCCAACCTGTCTTCGGCCAGAACTTGCCGGCGTTATGCGCAATCGGCAATACCGGCAGGTTGGCATTCACCGCCAAAGCGGTGCCGCCCCGCGAGAATTTGCCTACGGTACCGTAAGGCACACGCGTACCTTCCGGAAAGATCAGTACCCAAACGCCATCCTTGAGCAATTCATCGCCTTTTTTGGCGACGTGCTTGAGCGCCGCCTTGGGGTTGTCACGATCAATGGCGATCGGGCGCAACATGGCCATGGCCCAGCCGAAGAACGGCACATACAGCAGCTCGCGCTTGAGCACCTGGCTCAACGGCGAAAAGTACGCGGAGAGGAAGAACGTTTCCCAGGTGCTCTGGTGGTTCGACAGAATCACGCAGGGCTGCTCCGGGACGTTTTCAGCGCCCTTTACTTCGAAACGGATGTTCAGGAACACCTTGGTCAGCCACAACGCGCAGCGGCACCAATAAACGTTGATAAAGCGATAGCGCGCCTTGAACGGCAGGAACGGCGCAATAAAAAAGCTCAGGGTGCACCAGAGAAACGAACTGGTGCCCAGCAGCAGGTAAAAGAAAAAGGTTCTGATGGCCTGCAAGATCGACATGGCGGCATTTACCGTTGCGGGACACGGCCCGCCTGTTAAAAGCGCACTCCCGAACAGTCCTTGGTCAGGAAGTCGAGGGCGGCTAGTTGTTGATAAGTTCTGCGGCAACCGCCGCCAGATCGTCAAAAATCAAAGTGCCTACCGGCAGGTCTTTCGCCTGGGTCTTTTCGCCTTTCCCGGTCTTAACCAAAACTGGCTGAGAGTCGACGGCTTTGGCCGCCTCCAGGTCACCGAGGCTGTCCCCGACGAACCATAGCCCAGCCAAGGGCACCTTGTAATGTTCTGCAATGGTTTTCAACATGCCAGGCTTGGGTTTGCGGCAATCGCAGCCCTCATCCGGCCCGTGGGGGCAGTACACCACCAGCCCCACCTCACCGCCCTGCTCAGCCACCAACGTGCGCAAGCGCGCGTGCATGGCGTCCAGGGTGACGATGTCGTAATAACCACGGGCGATGCCGGACTGGTTGGTGGCGATGGCCACCGTCCAGCCGGCTTTGCTCAACTGCGCGATGGCCTCGATCGAGCCGGGCAGTGGAATCCATTCCGCCACCGACTTGATGTAAGCGTCGGAGTCGTAATTGATCACTCCGTCTCGATCGAGAATCAGCAGTTTCAACATGATCAGCCCAGTACGGAAATGTCAGCGATGTTGATGAACAAACCCCGCAGACGCGCCAGCATGGCGTAGCGGTTTTTCCGCACGCCGGGATCGTCGGCATTGATCATCACGGCTTCGAAGAACGCATCCACCGGCTCACGCAAGGTGGCCAGGCGCGCCAGAGCTTCGGCGTAGTTACGTTCAGCGAGCAGCGGCTTCACTGCGTTTTCGGCCTTGGCGATGGCCGAGTTCAGCGAGAACTCCTTGGCATCGGCAAACAGGGACGGGTCGACTTCGGTATTGCCGAGGTTGTCGGCCTTGCTCAGCAGGTTCGACACGCGCTTGTTCACGGCAGCCAGTGCATCGGCTTCCGGCAGCTTGCGGAAAGCCTGTACGGCCTGCACACGCTGATCGAAGTCCAGCGCCGAGCCCGGTTGCAGGGCACGGACCGACAGGTACACCGAAACATCCACGCCTTCGTCTTCGTAACGCGCACGCAGGCGGTCGAATACGAACTCCAGCACTTGCTCGGCCAAACCGGCTTGCTTGACCTTGCCACCGAATTGGCCGACCGCAAACACCACGGCCTGGGTCAGGTCGAGGTCGAGCTTTTTGTCGATCAGGATACGCAGCACGCCCAAGGCAGCACGGCGCAGGGCGTACGGGTCTTTGCTGCCGGTAGGCAACATGCCGATACCGAAGATACCCACCAGGGTATCCAGCTTGTCGGCGATGGCCACGGCCGCACCGGTCAAGGTGGTTGGCAGCTCAGCACCGGCACCGCGCGGCATGTACTGCTCGTTCAGCGCCAGGGCTACATCGTCCGGCTCGCCGTCGTTGAGGGCGTAGTAGTAACCGGCAACGCCTTGCATCTCCGGGAACTCGCCGACCATTTCGGTGGCCAGGTCGCACTTGGACAGCAAGCCCGCGCGGGCAGCCCAGGCGGCATCGCCACCAATGCGCGGCGCAATGTAGGCCGCCAGCTTGGAAACGCGCACGGCCTTGTCATAGACGCTGCCGAGTTTTTCCTGGAACACCACGTTTTGCAGGCGCAGGTTGAAGTCTTCGAGCTTCTGCTTCTTGTCTTGCTTGAAGAAGAACTCGGCGTCGGTCAGGCGCGGGCGGACGACTTTCTCGTTACCGGCGATGATCTGCTGCGGGTCCTTGCTTTCGATGTTGGCCACAGTGATGAAGCGCGGCAGCAACTTGCCGTCCACGTCCAGCAGGCAGAAGTACTTCTGGTTGTCCTGCATGGTGGTGATCAGCGCTTCTTGCGGCACGTCGAGGAAACGCTCTTCGAACGAGCACACCAGCGGCACTGGCCATTCAACCAGCGCGGTCACTTCGTCGAGCAGGCTTGGCGGCACGATGGCGGTGCCTTCCTGCAGGCGGGCCAGCTCTTCGGTGCGCTTGCTGATCAGCTCGCGACGCTCATTGGCATCGGCCAGCACGTAAGCGGCGCGCAGGTCGGCAGCATAGTTGGCGGGCGAAGTGATGCGCACGGCTTCTGGGTGGTGGAAGCGGTGACCACGGGAATCACGGCCCGCCTTTTGAGCGAGGATGGTGCAGTCGATGACCTGGTCACCGAGCAGCATCACCAGCCATTGGGTTGGGCGTACGAATTCTTCTTTGCGAGCACCCCAGCGCATGCGCTTGGGGATCGGCAGGTCGTTGAGGGAATCTTCAACGATGGTCGGCAACAGGCTCGCCGTCGGCTTGCCGGTGATGACCTGGCTGAAACGCAGTTTCGGGCCGCTCTGGTCGATCTCGCTCAGCTCGACGCCGCACTTCTTGGCAAAACCCAGGGCTGCTTGAGTCGGGTTACCTTCCGCATCGAAAGCGGCTTGGCGCGGCGGGCCGTCGAGGTTGATGCTGCGGTCCGGCTGCTGGGTTTCCAGCGCGGTCAGCAACACAGCCAGGCGACGTGGCGCGGCGTAGACTTTTTTCGCAGCGAACTTCAGGCCGGCTGTGTGCAGGCCTTTTTCAATACCGGCCAGGAACGCGTCGGCCAGGGTGTTGAGTGCCTTGGGCGGCAGCTCTTCGGTGCCCAGTTCAACCAAAAAATCTTGAGCACTCATTGTGCAGCCTCCAGCTTAGCCAACACTTCATCACGCAGATCCGGGGTTGCCATCGGGAAGCCCAGCTTGGCGCGAGCCAGCAAGTAGGCTTGGGCGACGGAACGCGCCAGGGTGCGTACACGCAGGATGTATTGCTGGCGCGCAGTGACCGAGATGGCACGGCGGGCATCCAGCAGGTTGAAGGTATGGGAGGCCTTCAACACCATTTCATAGCTTGGCAACGGCAGCGGCTGGTCGAGTTCGATCAGGCGCTTGGCTTCGCTTTCATAGAAGTCGAACAGCTCGAACAGCTTGTCGACGTTGGCGTGTTCGAAGTTGTAAGTGGACTGCTCCACTTCGTTCTGATGGAACACATCGCCATAGGTGACTTTGCCGAACGGGCCGTCAGCCCACACCAGGTCGTAGACCGAGTCCACGCCTTGCAGGTACATGGCCAGGCGCTCGAGGCCGTAAGTGATCTCGCCGGTCACCGGGTAGCACTCGATGCCGCCCGCTTGCTGGAAGTAAGTGAACTGCGTCACTTCCATGCCGTTGAGCCAGACTTCCCAGCCCAGGCCCCAGGCGCCCAGGGTCGGCGATTCCCAGTTGTCTTCGACGAAACGGATGTCGTGCACCAGTGGGTCCAGGCCGACATGTTTCAGCGAGCCCAGGTACAGCTCCTGGAAGTTGTCCGGGTTGGGCTTGAGTACCACCTGGAACTGGTAGTAGTGCTGCAGGCGGTTCGGGTTTTCGCCGTAGCGGCCGTCAGTCGGGCGACGACTGGGCTGCACATAAGCGGCGTTCCAGGTTTCCGGGCCAATGGCCCGCAGGAATGTAGCGGTGTGGAAAGTGCCGGCGCCTACTTCCATATCGTAGGGCTGAAGTACCACACAACCTTGCTCGGCCCAGTATTGCTGGAGGGCGAGGATCAAGTCTTGGAAGGTACGCACGGCTGGCGTAGGCTGGCTCACGAAATTCACCTGTTACTTGGGCTGCGATTTAAAGAGCGGGAGTATACCCGATTCGGCCGCGCCACCATCCCCTGGAGCCTTATGCCACGCTGCTTTTGGTGTTCTGAAGATCCGCTGTACATGGCTTATCACGATCAGGAGTGGGGAACGCCGCTGCGCGATGCGCAGGGTCTGTTCGAGTTGCTTTTGCTCGAAGGGTTCCAGGCGGGCCTGTCCTGGATCACCGTTTTACGCAAACGCGAGCATTATCGAAAGGTCCTGTTCGGCTTTGATGCACAGCGTCTGGCGCGCCTCAGCGAGGCCGAGATCGAGGCGCTGATGCTCGACCCTGGCATCGTGCGCAATCGCCTCAAGCTCAACGCCACCCGCCGCAATGCCGCGGCCTGGCTGGCGCTGGAAGACCCGGTGGGTTTGCTCTGGTCGTTCGTCGGCGGCGTGCCCAAGGTCAATCACTTCAAGGATCGCAGTGAGGTCCCGGCGATTACGCCCGAGGCTGAAGCCATGAGCCGCGCCCTGAAAAAAGCCGGTTTCACCTTCGTCGGGCCAACCATTTGCTACGCCTTCATGCAGGCCAGCGGAATGGTCATGGACCACACTCAAGACTGCGACCGTTACGCGGACTTGGCCAACGCCGGTTAGAATGCCCGCTTTGCGCACCACACACGATCAGGAGTGACCTGTGGAAAAGTTTAAAGGCGCCTTGCTGGTAGGCGCTCTTCGGTTGTTTGCCTTGTTGCCATGGCGCGCTGTTCAGGCCGTCGGCACGGCAATTGGCTGGATCATGTGGAAAACCCCCAACCGCTCCCGCGAAACAGTGCGGATCAACCTCTCCAAATGCTTCCCGGACATGGACCCCGCCGCCCGCGAGCGCCTGGTCGGCCAGAGCTTGATGGACATCGGCAAGTCCCTGACGGAAAGCGCCTGCGCCTGGATCTGGCCGGCCCAGCGCTCCATCGACCTGGTGCGTGAAGTCGAAGGCCTGGAAGTGCTGCACCAAGCCCTGGCTTCGGGCAAAGGCGTGGTGGGCATCACCAGCCACCTGGGCAACTGGGAAGTGCTCAATCACTTTTATTGCAACCAGTGCAAACCGATCATTTTCTACCGCCCGCCCAAGCTCAAGGCGGTGGATGAACTGCTGCAAAAACAGCGCGTGCAATTGGGCAACCGCGTGGCGGCGTCCACCAAGGAAGGCATTCTCAGCGTGATCAAGGAAGTGCGCAAAGGCGGCCAGGTGGGCATTCCCGCCGACCCGGAGCCGGCTGAGTCGGCCGGGATCTTTGTGCCGTTCTTCGCCACCCAGGCGCTGACCAGCAAGTTTGTACCCAACATGCTTGCGGGCCATAAAGCGGTGGGCGTGTTCCTGCATGCGCTGCGGCTGCCGGACGGTTCGGGTTACAAAGTCATTCTGGAAGCGGCGCCGGAAGACATGTACAGCACCGACACCGCCACGTCCTGCGCGGCGATGAGCAAGGTGGTGGAGCGCTATGTCGGCGCCTACCCGAGCCAGTACATGTGGAGCATGAAGCGCTTCAAGAAGCGCCCGCCGGGTGAGGCGCGTTGGTATTGATTCACCCAGGTCTAAGCCCAATGAAGACCTAATGTGGGAGCTGGCTTGCCTGCGATGGCATCACCTCGGTGTAACACAGAGACCGAGTTGTCTGCATCGCAGGCAAGCCAGCTCCCACAGGGATCGCATCAGGCCTGGCGGTCGAGCTTTTTCAGGAACACCGTCATCTCTTTTTCGGCCTGCTTGTCGCCATGGGCCTGGGCCGCTTCAATGCCCTTCTCCCACGCCAGCCGCGCCGCCGCACTATCACCCAACCCCGCCTGCGCCTTGCCCAACAACTTCCACGCCGCCGAATACTTCGGATCGAATTCCACGCACTTGTGCAAATGCTCCGCCGCCTTGGCGTTGTCCTTCAAATCCAGATAACCCTTGCCCAAGCCGAAGCGCAGCAGCGAATTATCCACACCCTTGGCGAGCATTTTTTCCAGGGGTTCGAGCATGGTGGCGTGTCCTTTTAGCTAGGTAAGGTTTTCAACCGCGTCATCGCGGGCAAGCCCGCTTGCGCGTTAAAAACGCGATCACCTGTGGGGCGGGCTTGCCCGCGGTGACGACGGCAGGCTCACCTGAATGGTTTGATCAGAAAAAGCTCAACCCCACGTGGAACAACTTCTCCACGTCGCGGATATGTTTTTTATCCACCAGAAACAGAATCACATGGTCGCCCGTGACGATCACCGTATCGTCGTGGGCGATGAGCACCTCTTCGTCACGAATGATCGCGCCAATGGTGGTGCCCGGCGGCAAGCCGATATCGCGGATGGCCTTGCCGATCACCTTGCTCGACTTCGAATCGCCATGGGCAATCGCCTCGATGGCCTCCGCCGCGCCCCGGCGCAGGGAGTGCACGCTGACGATATCGCCACGGCGCACGTGAGCAAGCAAGGTGCCGATGGTGGCCAGCTGCGGGCTGATGGCGATGTCGATATCGCCGCCCTGGATCAGGTCGACATAGGCTGGGTTGTTGATGATGGTCATGACCTTCTTCGCCCCCAGCCGCTTGGCCAACAGCGAGGACATGATGTTGGCCTCGTCATCGTTGGTCAGTGCCAGGAAAATATCGGCGTCGGCGATGTTCTCTTCCATCAGCAGGTCGCGGTCCGAGGCGCTGCCTTGCAGTACGACGGTGCTGTCGAGGGTGTCGGACAAATGCCGGCAGCGCGCCGGGTTCATCTCGATGATCTTCACCTGGTAGCGGCTTTCGATGGCCTCGGCCAAGCGCTCGCCGATCTGCCCACCGCCGGCGATGACGATGCGTTTGTAGGTCTCGTCCAGCCGGCGCATTTCGCTCATGACCGCGCGAATATTCGCTTTGGCGGCGATGAAAAATACTTCGTCGTCGGCCTCGATCACGGTATCGCCCTGGGGCAGGATCGGCCGGTCGCGCCGGAAAATCGCCGCCACGCGGGTTTCCACATTCGGCATGTGCTCGCGCAGCTGGCGCAGTTGCTGGCCCACCAGCGGACCGCCGTAATAGGCTTTAACGGCGACCAATTGCGCTTTGCCCTCGGCAAAGTCGATCACCTGCAAGGCGCCCGGAATTTCGATCAGACGCTTGATGTAGTGAGTCACCACTTGTTCAGGGCTGATCAGCACGTCCACTGGAATCGCGTCGTTGTCGAAAAGCCCTGCACGGGTCAGGTAAGCCGCCTCACGGACACGGGCGATTTTGGTCGGGGTGTGAAACAGGGTATGGGCGACCTGGCAGGCGACCATGTTGGTCTCGTCACTGTTGGTGACGGCGACCAGCATGTCAGCATCGTCGGCACCGGCTTGGCGCAGCACCGTCGGGAATGACGCGCGGCCTTGTACGGTGCGGATGTCGAGGCGGTCGCCGAGGTTGCGCAGGCGCTCGGCATCGGTGTCGACCACCGTGATGTCGTTGGCTTCGCTGGCCAAATGCTCGGCCAGCGTGCCGCCGACCTGCCCTGCCCCAAGGATGATGATTTTCATCCGGTCACTCCCTTAAACCCATTAGCCGCGCGCGGCGGCAATCTTGATCAGTTTGGCGTAGTAGAAGCCATCGTGTCCGCCTTCTTGCGCGAGTAACTGGCGGCCGTGGGGCTGCTTGATGCCGGCCGCGGTGGCGAGGTCCAGTTCGCGCGCGCCGCTGGTGCGGGCGAGGAAGGCTTGAATCACCTCAGTGTTCTCGGTGGGCAAGGTCGAGCACGTGGCGTAGAGCAGGATGCCGCCGACTTCCAGGGTCGGCCACAGGGCGTCGAGCAGTTCGCCTTGCAGCACGGCCAGGGCGGCAATGTCGTCGGGTTGGCGGGTCAGCTTGATGTCCGGGTGACGGCGAATCACGCCAGTGGCGGAGCATGGCGCGTCCAGCAGGATGCGCTGGAAGGGTTTGCCGTCCCACCAAGTGGCGGTGTCGCGGCCGTCAGCGGCGATCAGCTCGGCGCTCAGGCCCAGGCGGGCGAGGTTTTCACGCACGCGCACCAGGCGCTTGGCTTCCAGGTCGACGGCGACGACAGCGGCGAGGTCTTTTTCGACTTCCAGAATGTGACAGGTCTTACCGCCCGGCGCGCAACAGGCGTCGAGCACGCGTTGGCCGGGCGCCAGGTCGAGCAGGTCGGCCGCCAATTGCGCGGCTTCGTCCTGCACGCTGATCCAGCCTTCGGCAAAACCTGGCAGGCTGCGCACGTCGGTGGCCGCTTCCAGCACGATGCCGTCGACGCTGTATACGCACGGCGTGGCGTTGATGCCGGCGTCGGTGAGCAATTGCAGGTAGGTGTCGCGGCTGTGATGGCGACGGTTGACCCGCAGAATCATTGGCGGGTGCGCATTGTTGGCCGCGCAGATGGCTTCCCATTGCTCAGGCCAGAAGGCTTTCAGGGACTTTTGCAGCCAACGCGGGTGTGCGGTGCGCACCACCGGGTCGTGTTCCAGCTCGGACAGCAACGCCTCGCTCTCACGCTGAGCGCGGCGCAGCACGGCGTTGAGCAGCGCTTTGGCCCAAGGTTTTTTCAGCTTGTCGGCGCACCCAACGGTTTCACCGATGGCGGCGTGGGCCGGCACGCGGGTGTAGAGCAGTTGATAGAGGCCGACCAGCAGCAGCGCTTCCACATCCGCATCCGCGGCTTTGAACGGCTTTTGCAGCAGCTTGGCTGCCAGCGCCGACAAGCGTGGCTGCCAGCGCGCGGTGCCAAAGGCCAGGTCCTGAGTGAAACCGCGATCACGGTCTTCAACCTTATCCAGCTGCGTAGGCAGCGAACTGTTCAGTGAAGCCTTGCCATTCAGGACGGCGGCGAGGGCCTTGGCGGCGGCCAGACGCGGGTTCATTGAGCGACCGTCCCGAGAACCGTGCCCAGGGCAAATTTCTCACGACGGCTGTTGAACAAATCGCTGAAATTAAGCGCTTTACCGCCGGGCAATTGCAGACGGGTCAGGCACAGCGCCTGTTCGCCGCAGGCGACCAACAGGCCTTCTTTGCTGGCGCCGATGATTTCACCGGGGGCGCCCTTGCCTTCAGCCAAGGTGGCGGCCAGCACTTTCAAGGCTTCGCCACTGAGTGTGCTGTGGCCGATCGGCCATGGGTTGAAGGCACGCACCAGGCGTTCCAGCTCTACGGCCGGGCGGCTCCAGTCGATGCGCGCTTCGTCTTTATTGAGTTTGTGGGCGTAGGTGGCCAGGCTGTCGTCCTGCACCTCGCCTTCGAGGGTGCCGGCAGCCAGGCCGGCGATGGCCTGGACCACAGCAGGCGGGCCCAGCTCGGCGAGGCGGTCATGCAGGCTGCCGCCGGTGTCTTGGGCGGTGATCGGGGTGGTGACTTTCAGCAGCATAGGGCCGGTGTCGAGGCCCGCCTCCATGCGCATCACGGTCACACCGCTTTCACGGTCGCCGGCTTCCACGGCGCGCTGGATCGGCGCCGCACCGCGCCAGCGTGGCAACAGCGAAGCGTGGCTGTTGATGCAGCCCAGGCGCGGGATATCCAGCACCGCCTGAGGCAGGATCAAGCCGTAGGCCACGACCACCAGCAGGTCTGGCTTCAACGCCGCCAGTTCCGCCTGGGCCTCGGCGTTGCGCAGGGTTGGCGGTTGCAGCACAGGGAGGTTGTGTTCCAGCGCCAGCTGCTTGACCGGGCTTGGCATCAGTTTTTGCCCGCGACCGGCCGGGCGGTCCGGCTGGGTGTACACCGCGACAATGTCATAAGGGCTGGCAAGCAGCGCCTTGAGGTGTTCGGCAGCGAATTCGGGAGTGCCGGCAAAAACAATGCGCAGTGGCTCGGTCATGGGAGGTCTCGGTTAAAAACAGTCACAAAAGAAAAAGGCTTGCCGCAGCAAGCCTTTGGAAGAAGGGCATCAAGCTTGCTGGCGATGCTTTTTTTCCAGCTTCTTCTTGATCCGGTCGCGTTTAAGCGTGGACAGGTAATCAACAAACAGCTTGCCGTTGAGGTGGTCGCACTCGTGCTGGATGCACACGGCCAGCAGGCCATCGGCGATCAGCTCGTAGGGCTTGCCGTCACGGTCCAGTGCCTTGATCTTCACGCGCAGCGGGCGTTCGACGTTCTCGTAGAACTCCGGCACCGAGAGGCATCCTTCCTGGTATTCGCCCATCTCTTCGGTCAGCGGTTCGAACTCGGGGTTGATAAACACCCGCGGTTCGCTGCGATCTTCCGACAGGTCCATGACCACGACGCGCTGATGCACGTTGACCTGGGTGGCGGCGAGGCCGATGCCCGGGGCTTCATACATTGTTTCAAACATGTCATCGACCAACTGACGAACCTTGTCGTCCACTACGGCCACCGGTTTGGCGATCGTGCGCAGGCGCGAGTCGGGAAATTCGAGGATGTTCAAAATAGCCATAAGCGTAATTGCTGCACATGTGAGGTAGAGGCAAATCGGCGGTGGGATGGACCCAGGCAGCCGGTGTGAAAGGTTCGAAAGCCGCGAAGGCTATGGCATTTCACGCGAACGCACATAATAAAGGAGATTGACCCCATGAGGAAATCGCTACTCGTCTTGCTGCTGTGGACGCCGCTCACGATGGCCTTGATCCCACCGCCCGGCCAGCGCCTGGAACCAGCAACGCAGCAGGCTATCCAGTCCTTTTTACTGCACAACCGCATACTCGATACGGCTCACGACCTGGACAACGCGCCTTACATTGTCGCGGCCGATGCCGGCCGGGTGCTGGGTGCCAATGGTGACCGTGTGTATGCAAGGGGCGCCCTGGACCCCACACAGCCCAATTACGGGATTTTTCGCCGCGCCAAGGCCTACACCGACCCCGACACTCAGGAATTGCTGGGCATCAACGCCGACGACATCGGCACCGCGCGCTTCGTAATGGCCGGCGATCTCACCACGCTGGCGGTGCAGCGAGTCACCCAGGAAGTACGTCCCGGCGATCGGCTGCTGCGCGCCGAACCTCCGGTTGAGTCGGCCCCCGTGAAGCGTGCGCCCTGTGTTAAGGGGCACATCATCGATATTCCCAAAGGCGTCACCCAGATTGGCGTACTGGACGCCGTCACCCTGAACAAAGGCCGACGCGACGGGCTGGTTGAGGGCCAATTGCTCACCGTGATCAAAGCCGGTGCGACGGTCCGCGACACCCTCACTGGCACGGCAACCCAACTCCCCGATGAGCGCGCCGGCACGCTGCTGGTGTTTCGCACCTATGAAAAGCTGAGCTATGGCCTGGTTCTCAGCGCCTCACGCTCGCTGGCAGTCATGGACCGATTCGAGACTGCCCAACAAACACAATAAATAGCCTGCTAAATAAGTTACCAACAGAGTTATCCACAGCTTGTTCCGGTCAAGGATGATCAAATGTATCCGATAAACAGCAGCGAAATTTCCCCGTCAGAACTGGAAGCTCGACTACGCTTGCACAGGCTGCCGGAACTGGGTTCCAAGCGTTTTCGTGTGTTGCTCGAAGCCTTCGGCTCTGCCTCAAAAGCCATCAGCGCCCCTGCCAGTGCATGGCGTTCCCTCGGGTTGCCTGCCGTCAGCGCCGATGCCCGCCGCAGCCCTGAAATACGTGACGGTGCCAGTGAGGCATTGGCGTGGTTGGCGCAGCCGGCCCAGCATTTGCTGATGTGGGACCAACCTGATTACCCGGCACTCCTCGCCCAGATCGACGATGCCCCGCCGCTATTGTTCGTCGCCGGTGACCCAAAAATCCTGGAAAAACCGCAGTTGGCCATGGTGGGCAGTCGCCGTGCGTCGCGACCCGGCATGGACACCGCAGCGGCCTTTTCCCGCAGCTTGGCGAGCGCCGGTTTTGTCATCACCAGTGGTCTTGCTTTGGGTATAGACGGCGCGGCGCACCAGGCAGCGCTGGATGTCGGCGGCCAGACAATCGGCGTGCTCGGTACCGGGCTTGAAAACTTTTATCCACAGCGCCACCGACAGCTCGCAGCCACGATGATTGCCCAGGGCAGCGCGGTGGTTTCCGAGTTTCCGTTGGACGCCTCGCCACAAGCTGGCAACTTCCCCCGGCGCAACCGGATCATCAGTGGCCTGTCGCTGGGCGTGCTGGTGGTGGAGGCCAGCATGGCCAGTGGCTCGCTGATCACCGCGCGGCTGGCGGCCGAGCAAGGGCGCGAGGTGTACGCGATCCCGGGCTCCATCCATCACCCTGGCGCCAAGGGCTGCCATCAATTGATCCGCGATGGCGCGACGCTGGTGGAATCCATTGAGCACATTCTGGAAGGGTTACGTGGCTGGCAGGCGCTGTCCCGTCCGGCACCCATGCCGGTCACTCATCCGCTGGTGGCGTTGCTGCACGCCGCGCCTCACACCAGTGAAGGCTTGGCCATTGCCAGCGGGCGGCCGTTGTCCCAGGTGCTGGCAACCCTCACCGAGCTTGAGCTCGAAGGCCAGGTGATCTGCGAAAGCGGGCGCTGGCTTGCGCGCTGCTAGGTTTTGTAAAGAAGATCGGTAAACTGCGCAGAGCTTTAGTCCGGAGAGTGAGTAATGGTCAACAGGTGGCGTGTGCTGGAAACCGCACGGGAAATTCGCGCAGGCGCGGTGATTGCCTACCCGACCGAAGCGGTCTGGGGCCTCGGCTGCGATCCGTGGAACGAAGAAGCGGTGGACCGGCTGCTGGCGATCAAGAATCGGTCGGTGGACAAGGGCCTGATCTTGGTGGCGGACAATATTCGCCAGTTCGATTTTCTCTTTGAAGACTTCCCGGACATCTGGATCGAGCGCATGGCCAGCACCTGGCCTGGGCCCAATACCTGGCTGGTGCCCCATCAGGACTTGCTGCCTGAGTGGGTAACGGGTGTGCATGACACGGTGGCGTTGCGGGTGACTGATCATCCGCTGGTGCGGGATCTGTGCTCGCTGGTGGGGCCGCTGATTTCCACCTCGGCCAACCCGCAAGGGCGCCCGGCTGCGCGTACGCGGCTTCGCGTGGAGCAATACTTCCGTGGCCAGGTAGATCGGGTATTGGGCGGCGCCCTGGGTGGGCGCAAGAACCCGAGCCTGATTCGCGATTTGGCAACGGGTGAGGTGGTGCGGCCTTCCTGAGACCGCGGTGCGGCCATCGCGGGCAAGCCGGCTCCACACTCGACCGCGTTCCTTCAGTTGATATGCGATCAAAATGTGGGAGCCGGGCTTGCCCGCGATGAGGCCCTTACAACCTCAAAAGATCTACCGCCTTACGGCAACAAAATGGTCGACCCCGTCGTCCGCCGCCCCGACAGCTCAGTCTGCGCCTTCGCCGCGTCCGCCAGCGAAAACCGCTGGTTGATATCAATGCGCACCTTGCCGCTCTTGATCATCGAGAACAAATCATCCGCCATCGCCTGCAAGTCTTTCGGGTTGCTGGCGTAAGTCGCCAAGGTCGGCCGGGTGACATACAGCGAGCCCTTCGCCGCCAGAATCCCCAGGTTCACCCCATCCACCGCGCCCGACGCATTACCAAAACTCACCACCAGCCCACGTGGCGCCACGCTGTCGAGCGAGGTCAGCCAGGTGTCCTTGCCGACGCCGTCGTACACCACCGGGACTTTTTTGCCGTCGGTCAATTCAAGTACGCGTTGTGCGACGTTTTCCTTGCTGTAGTCGATCGTTTCCCAGGCGCCGAGGGATTTGGCCAAGGCGGCCTTTTCCGGTGAACTCACGGTGCCGATCAACTTCACGCCCAAGGCCTTGGCCCATTGGCAGGCCAGTGAACCCACACCACCGGCAGCAGCGTGGAACAGAATGGTTTCGCCGCCCTTCAATTCGTAGGTTTGACGCAGCAGGTACTGCACGGTCAGGCCTTTGAGCATCGCACCGGCAGCCTGTTCGAAGCTGATGTCGTCCGGCAGGTGCACCAGGTTGGCGGCGGGCAGCACGTGCAATTCGCTGTAGGCGCCCAGCGGGCCGCTGCCGTAGGCCACACGGTCGCCGACTTTGAATTGCGTGACCTCGCTGCCCACGGCATCGACCACACCGGCGCCCTCTGCGCCCAGGCCCGATGGCAGGGCCGGCGGCGCGTAAAGGCCGCTACGGAAGTAGGTATCGATAAAGTTCAGGCCAATGGCTTTATTGCGCACACGAACCTGCTGCGGGCCAGGCGCTGCCGGCGTGTAGTCCACATACTCAAGCACTTCGGGGCCGCCATGGGCGCTGAACTGGATACGTTTGGCCATCTGCACTTCTCCTGAGGTCGAATTCGCGTAGCCCTCTATCCCACTCCTATGCTTGATCTTCGTCAACTGCGGCGCACCTAAGTGCAGTGCCACGTAAGTGCAGTGGTATCCTGTGCGCCCATTTGCCGCCGACGCCGCATGGCCTCGCGTAGCTTTGCCCGATTCAAGGTGATGCCATGACTACCCGCACCGAGGCTGTTAAAGCCTACCTGCTCGACCTGCAAGACCGTATTTGCAGCGCCCTGGAAACCTTCGAGACGGACACTCGCTTTATCGAAGACGCCTGGACCCGGCCTGCCGGTGGCGGCGGTCGCACCCGTGTGATCGAAAACGGTACGGTCATCGAAAAAGGCGGCGTTAACTTTTCCCACGTGTTCGGCAGCGGTCTCCCACCGTCCGCCAGCGCGCATCGCCCTGAGTTGGCCGGTCGCGGGTTTGAAGCCTTGGGCGTGTCGTTGGTGATCCACCCGCACAACCCGCATGTGCCGACGTCCCACGCCAATGTGCGCTTTTTCATCGCCGAAAAAGAAGGCGAAGAACCGGTGTGGTGGTTCGGCGGCGGCTTCGACCTCACGCCCTACTACGGCAACGAGGAAGACTGCATCCACTGGCACCGCGTTGCCGAGCAGGCCTGTGCGCGGTTCGGCCCGGACGTGTACTCGCGCTACAAAGCCTGGTGCGATACGTACTTCCATATCAAACACCGTAACGAACCGCGCGGCATCGGCGGCCTGTTCTTCGACGATTTGAACGAGTGGGACTTCGACACCTGCTTCGCCTTCATCCGCGCCATCGGCGATGCGTACATCGACGCCTACCTGCCGATCGTGCAGCGCCGCAAGGCCCTGGCTTACACCGAACAGCAGCGCCAGTTCCAGGAGTTCCGCCGAGGGCGCTACGTCGAATTCAACCTGGTCTACGACCGTGGCACCCTGTTCGGCCTGCAGTCGGGCGGGCGCACCGAGTCGATCCTGATGTCGCTGCCGCCGCAAGTGCGCTGGAGCTATGACTGGAAGGCCGAGGCCGGTAGCGAAGAAGCGCGTCTCACCGATTACTTCCTGCAAGACCGCGACTGGCTCGGCCTCGCCGCGCCCAAGGCGGCCGTCTGATGGACCGTTATGTGGTGTTCGGCAACCCTATCGGCCACAGCAAGTCGCCGTTGATTCATCGCATGTTCGCCGAGCAAACCGGCGAGCAACTGGACTACAGCATCTTGCTCGCGCCTTTGGAGGATTTCACCGGCTGTGCCCGTGAGTTTTTTCAGCAAGGCCGTGGCGCCAATGTCACGGTGCCCTTCAAGGAAGACGCCTACCGCTTGGCCAACAGCCTGACTGAACGTGCCCAGCGCGCCGGGGCGGTGAACACCCTGAGCAAGCTGGCCGACGGCACCCTGCTGGGTGACAACACCGACGGCGCCGGTCTGGTGCGCGACCTGAAAGTGAACGCCGGGCTGAACCTGCACGGCCAGCGCATCCTGTTGCTCGGTGCTGGCGGCGCGGTGCGTGGGGCGTTGGAGCCCTTGCTGGCCGAGCAGCCTGCCGCGCTGATCATCGCCAACCGCACGGTGGAAAAGGCCGAGTTGCTTGCCGGGCTGTTTGACGATCTGGGCGCTGTGTCAGCCAGCGGTTTCGACTGGCTGCGTGAGCCGGTGGACCTGATCATCAATGCCACGTCCGCGAGTCTGTCAGGCGATGTACCGCCGATTGCCAGCAGCCTGATCGAGCCGGGCAAGACCTTTTGCTACGACATGATGTACGCCAAGGAACCCACCGCGTTCTGCCGTTGGGCGACAGAGCATGGCGCAGCCGTGGCGATGGATGGTCTGGGCATGCTCGTGGAGCAGGCGGCGGAAGCGTTCTTCCTGTGGCGCGGCGTGCGCCCGGATTCGGCGCCGGTGTTGGCTGAGCTACGCCGCCAGTTGGCGTAACACAACGCCAACGTGGGCACGGTCAAACTGTGGGAGCTGGCTTGCCTGCGATGCAGACGACTCGGTCGGTCAGTTAGACCGAGGTGATCCTATCGCAGTCAAGCCAGCTCCCACAGTTTCAACCGCATTCAGTCTTCGAAATGGATGGGGCAGTTGTCGGCCCCTTCGAGTTTTTTCAGCTCTTCCACTACCTGCGGCCGGGCCCTACGCAACGTCAAACTACGCCCCGTTCCCCGCAACCGCCGTGCCTCCTGGTGCAGCATCTCCACCCCGGAATAGTCGATAAAGTTGATCTGCTGCGCCTCGATCACCACCCGCTCACCCTGCAAGCTCTGCAGGCGCACTTGCAGGTAATGGCTGGCGCCAAAAAAGATCGAACCCCCCACCCGCAATACATCTTCATCACCGTCGCGCCACTGCTGAACACGCGGTTGCGAAGTGCGTTTGAGGTAGAAAAACAGCGACGCCAGCACCCCGGCGTAAATCGCCGTTTGCAGCTCCAGCAGCAAGGTGGCCACGCACGTCAGGCTCATCACCACAAATTCTGCGCGGCTCACGCGAAACAGCGCGCGGATGCCGCGATGATCCACCAGGCCCCAGCAAATCAGCAGGATGCTCGCGGCCATGCTGGGGATTGGTATGTGCGCGATCAACGCCGCCCCAAATACGGCAAACAACGCCACCCAGCCGGCGGAAAACACGCCTGCCAACGGTGAGCAAGCGCCCGCCTCGTAGCTGAGGCCGGAGCGGGTAAAGGAACCGGCCGACAAGTAACCGGAGAAAAATCCGCCGACGATATTGGATAAGCCCTGCGCGCGGACTTCTTGATTGGCGTCGAGCAGTTGCTGAGAACGCGCCGACAGCGAGCGCGCAATCGACAAGCTGGTCACCAACCCGAGCATGCCCACCGCCACCGCGCTCGGCAGCAGGCGCAGGAGCATGTCCAGGTCCATCGGCAATGGGCTGAACGGCGGCAGTGTGCCCACAAACGAACTGACCCGCGCCACATGCCCGAACATCGACGGCCACAGCCACGCCACCAGGCTGCCCAAGGCCAGGGCGATCAACAGTGTTGGCCAACGTGGCACCAGGTACTTGAGCAGCGCGCCCACCAGCAAAGTGCCCAGACCCAAGGCGAGGGAGGCGTGGTCCCATTCGCCACTGTGATTGATGAGCGCCAGCAGGCTTTTGATCGCTGTGGCTTGGCTGGGCAGATCCAACCCCAGCAGGTTGGGCAACTGCCCCAAGGCGATCACCACGGCAGCGCCGAGGGTGAACCCCAGCACCACCGAATGAGAGACGAAATTGACCAGCGCGCCGAAGCGCAGCATGCCCAGCAGCCACTGGAAAACGCCAGCGAGGACGGTCAGCAGCAGGATCAGCGTGATGTAGTCCTGCGACCCTGGCACAGCCAAAGGGCTGATGCTGGCGTAGAGCACGATGGAGATGGCGGCGGTAGGGCCGCAGATCAGGTGCCAGGAGGAACCCCAGAGGCAGGCGATCAATACCGGGATGATGGCGGCGTACAAGCCGTATTCGGGTGGGAGACCGGCGATCAGCGCGTAGGCAATCGACTGCGGCAGCGCGAGCACGGCACCGCTTAAGCCAACCATCGCGTCCCGGCCGACGCTGGCGCGGGTTTGGCGCGGGAGCCAGGCGAGGAAGGGAAAGAGTGTATGGCGGTTGGGCCGGGGCATGAAAGGCTCGGTTCGAAAGGTTTGCATCAGGGTATCAGCACATACAGTCCCCCGTGGGAGCTGGCTTGCCTGCGATAGCATCACCTCTGTCTAACTGACAGACCGAGTTGTCTGCATCGCAGGCAAGCCAGCTCCCACAAAAGCCAGTTCCCAAAAAGGATCGATTTCGGGGGTTAGAGCTTGGCTTTTACGGCGGCCAACGCATCCTGGCCATCCACGGTTTTTACCCCATCCAGCCACTTGTCCAACACCGCCGGATTGGCCTTGATCCAGGCCTTCGCCGCATCAGCATTGCTGACTTTTTTATTCACCACCTCAGCCATGATGCTGTTCTCCATCTCCTGGGTAAAACTCAGGTTGGTCAGCAGTTTTCCGACATTCGGGCAGGCTTGCGCATAGCCCTTGCGGGTCAAGGTATAAACACTGCCGGTGTCACCGAAGTACTTCTCGCCGCCCTTGAGGTAATGCATGTTCAACTGCACGTTCATCGGGTGCGGCGTCCAGCCGAGGAAGGTCACGAACTTCTGTTTTTTAACGGCCCGCGACACTTCGGCCAGCATCGCCTGTTCACTCGACTCGATCAGCTTCCACTGACCGAGGTCGAAGTCGTTCTTCTTGATGATCTCCTGCAGCGAAATATTGGCCGGCGCGCCGGAGCCGATGCCGTAGATCTTCTTGTCGAACTTGTCGGCAAATTTGTTCAAGTCGGCAAAGTCATGCACCCCGGCGTCCCACACGTAGTCCGGCACGGCAAGGGTGAATTCGGTGCCGTCGAGGTTTTTCGCCAGTTGCACCACATCGCCATTGGCCACGAACTTGTCATAGAAGCCCTGCTGCGCCGGCATCCAATTGCCCAGGAACACGTCCACCTGGCCGTCCTTGAGCCCGCCAAAGGTGATCGGCACCGCCAGGGTGTCGACCTTGGCCTTGTAGCCCATGCCGTTCAACAGGAAACCGGTGATGGCATTGGTGGCGGCGATATCGCTCCAGCCTGGATCGGCCATCTTCACCGTGTCGCAGCTAGCGTCCGCGTACGCATTGGCGCTACTGAGCGCCAACATGCCCAGCACTACAGTCAACTTTTGCATGGCCTTCCCTCTGTCTATTTATTGGTTTTGGCAGGGTTGTGGGTAACGTGCCTTGCGCTCCAGGTCGTCGAGGTCGATATGGTTGCGCATGTATTGCTGACTGGCGTCCACCAGTGGCTGGTGATCCCAGCTCTTCAGCTTGCCTTGGGTCAGCGCCTCAAAGACCAGGCGGCGACGGCGTTGGCTGGCGAGCACCTGCTGATGGATCGCCGGGATGTCCCATTTGGCCCGCGCCTCACTCAAAAACGCCTCGAACAGTGGCCGGTGTTCCGGTGACTGGCTGAGGTTTTCCCGCTCGTGCGGGTCGTTGTGCACATCGAACAGTAGACAAGGATCGTCCTCGCTGTAGATGAACTTGTACGCGCCACGGCGAATCATCATCAGCGGGCTGATGGTGCCTTCGGCCATGTATTCGCCAAACACTTCGTCGTGCCCGCCCTGCCCCTGCAAGTGCGGGACCAGCGAGCGACCGTCCAGCGGCAAGCGTGGGTCCAGCTCGCCGCCGGCCAGCTCCACCAGCGTCGGCAACAGGTCGGCCGTGGAAACCGCTTTGGTCACGCGGCCCGCCGCGAATTGCCCCGGTGCACTGACCAGCAGCGGCACGCGGGCGGCCATTTCAAACCAGTGCATTTTGTACCAGAGGCCGCGCTCGCCGAGCATGTCGCCGTGGTCGCCGGAGAAGATGATGATCGTGTCATCGGCAAGGCCGGTGTCTTCCAGGGTTTGCAGGAGTTTGCCGACGTTGCTGTCGATGTAGCTGCACGCGCCAAAATAGGCGCGGCGCGCATCACGGATCTTGTTCAGCGGCAGCGGCTTGTCCCACAGGTCGTAGACCTTGAGCAGGCGCTGCGAATGCGGGTCGAGGTCGGCCTGGGCCGGCGTCGTAGGCAATGGGATGTCGCTGTCGTCGTACAGGTCCCAAAACGGTTTGGGAATGGTGTACGGGTCGTGTGGGTGAGTCATCGACACGGTCAGGCAGAACGGCTGGTCACCCTCATTGCGGATATGATCGAACAAATATTGCTGGGCCTTGAACACCACCTCTTCGTCGAAATCCAGCTGGTTGGTGCGCACGCACGGGCCGGCTTGCAGCACCGATGCCATGTTGTGATACCAGGTGGGGCGCACGTCCGGCTCATCCCAGTTCACCGCCCAGCCATAGTCGGCGGGGTAAATGTCGCTGGTCAGGCGTTCTTCATAGCCGTGCAACTGGTCAGGGCCGCAGAAGTGCATCTTGCCCGACAGCGCGGTGCGGTAGCCGAGGCGGCGCAGGTAGTGGGCATAGGTCGGCACATCGCCAGGGAAGTCTGCTGCGTTGTCGTAGGCGCCGATCTTGCTCGGCAACTGGCCGCTGACCAGCGTGAACCGCGACGGCGCGCACAGCGGGCTGTTGCAATAGGCGGCGTCGAACACCACACCCTGTTCGGCGAGGCGGCTCAGGTTTGGCAGTTTGATCGGGGAAGGTCCGTAGAACGGAAGCAGCGGCGCGGCCATTTGATCGGCCATGATGAAAAGAATGTTCTTGCGCTTCATGAGTCTTCAGCATTCCATAGGCGGTGTTTATGCGAATGAGCATGCGGCCCATGGAAAATGGGGTAAAGCCCATGAAAAGCAATGTCTAGGATAAGCACAGCTTATGTATGAAGCCCTTGGCGACCTTTCCCTCGACCTGCTGCGCGCATTCGAGGCGGCGGCACGCCACCGCAGCTTTACCGCTGCCGCCGTGGAACTGGGTACCACCCAGCCGGCCATCAGCCAGCAGATCAAACGCCTCGAAGAACAGCTTGGGCTGCGTTTGTTTGATCGCATCTACCGTGGCATTGAGCTGACCGACGCTGGCGCGCTGTTGTTTGAGCATGCGCAGGGCGGTTTGCAGGCCATCAACCAAGGCCTGAGCGCGATCACCCAGCAAGACCAGCATGAAGTGCTGCAAGTGGCCACCGACTTTGCCTTCGCCGCCTACTGGCTGATGCCGCGCCTGCACCGCTTTCACCAGGCCAACCCGCAGGTAGACGTGAGCCTGGTCACCAGCGAACGCAACCATGCCACCTTGCGCAGCGATATCGACGTGGCGGTGTTGTTTGGCGATGGCCGTTTCAAACAGGGTGACAGCCTCTGGCTGTTCAACGAGGAAGTGTTCCCGGTGTGCAGCCCGCAATGGCTCAAGGATCAGGCCACGCCGCTGACCGTGCAGACGCTGCCGGACTGTCCGCTGCTGCACCTGCGCCAGGAAAACAACAGCCAGTGGTTCGACTGGAGCGGCGTATTTCGCGAGCTGGGCATTACCACCGCGCCCACACCCGGCCAACTGCGCTTCGACAACTACACCCTGTTGATCCAGGCCGCGATTGCCGGCCAGGGCGTGGCCATCGGCTGGCGCCACTTGGTGGATAACCTGCTGGAGCAGAACTGGCTGTGCCGGCCGATCAGCGACACGGTGATCTCACGCTTCGGTTATTACGTGGTGCAGCCCCAGCGCAAACGCCGGGGGCAGTTGGTCGAGCGCTTTGTCGACTGGCTGGTGGCCGAGCAAGCCAGCAGCGCACAGTCGCTGACCGGGCTGGCCCTGCCGTCGATTGCGGTCTAGGATCGGCGCATATTAGATCCGGATTTTGCCATGCAACGTATCAAGGGCTACCACGCTCACATCTACTTCGACGCCAGCACGATCGACCAGGCGCGCCAGCTCTGCGAGGACGCGGCCAAGCTGTTTCCGTTGCGCATGGGCCGCGTGCATGAACGCCCGGTGGGCCCGCACCCGGACTGGAGTTGCCAGCTGGCGTTCGAGCCGGGATACATCGGTGTGGTGTTGCCATGGCTGGCTTTGCATCGCGAGGGGCTGGTGGTGTTCCTGCACCCTGATACCGGCGATGACCTGAAGGATCACACCGATTACGCGATCTGGATGGGCGCGATGCGCGAGCTGGACCTGTCTATTTTTTAACCAGTGCGTATAAAAATCCCATCCCCTTGTGCAAAGGCGATGGGATTTTTTATGGCTTAACCCAATATATGGGACTGTTATTTATATATTGAGATATCGCCAGTCATAGGTTTATATTCGCCCATCTGCTTTTTTCAGCACCCACTCATTTCAGGTGAAGCGATGCAGGCGCAATTGATCGCGCTCGACTGGGGGACCAGCTCCCTTCGTGCTTATAAACTCGGCCCGGCCGGCAAGGTGCTCGACCAGCGCGCACTGGCGTTCGGCATCATGCACCTGCCCAGCGAACCCCGTGACATTGCCGGCGTGCGTTGCAGCGATGGCTTCGAGTTGGCGTTCGACGCGGCCTGCGGCGACTGGCTCGACGCCCAGCCCGACTTGCCGGTGATCGCCTGCGGCATGGTGGGCAGTGCCCAGGGCTGGAGTGAGGCGGCGTATCGCAATACGCCGGTCGATGTCGCAAGCCTCGGCCAGGCGCTGCACAGCGTGCGCAGCTTGCGCGGCGTGGCGGTGCATATCGTGCCCGGCGTGATCGAACAGGTGGGCTTGCCCAATGTGATGCGCGGCGAAGAAACCCAGGTGCTGGGCGTGCTGCAAGGCCTCGCGGCCGAGGTATTGATCGGCCTGCCGGGCAGCCATTCCAAATGGGTTGAGGTGGTGGAGGGCTGCATCACGCACTTCGACACCTTCATGACCGGCGAACTGTTCGCCGTGCTGAGCCAGCACAGCATTCTCGGCCGTACGCAAAAAACCTCCGACCACTTCCAGACCGAGGCCTTTGATCGCGGCGTGCAAGTGGCACTCTCCAACGACGGCCAGCGTGGCGTGCTCTCGACATTGTTCAGCGCCCGCACACTCGGGTTGACCGCCGAACTGGCTCCCGACCAGCAACCGGATTACCTGTCCGGCTTGCTGATCGGGCATGAACTCGCCGGTTTACCGGCCCCTGCAAAACATAAGCCTATCGTCCTGGTCGGCACCGCAGCGCTCTGCGCCCGTTACCAGCGCGCCCTCGCCCTCTGCGGCTTCGCCCACGTCAGCCTGGCGCAAGCGGCCACCGAACGCGGCCTGTGGCAATTGGCCGTGGCGGCCGGGCTCACTCAACCGGTCCTGGAGGCCTGACATGTTCAAGCAAGCACTCGCACACAACGGTTTGATCGCAATCCTGCGCGGTGTACGACCGCACGAAGCTGAAGCGATCGGCCAAGTGCTCTATCAGGCCGGCTTTCGCGTGATCGAAGTTCCGCTCAATTCGCCGGACCCTTACACCAGCATCCGCACGCTGCGCGACAGCCTGCCCGCCGATTGCCTGATCGGCGCCGGCACCGTGTTGACGCCCGAGCAGGTCGAGCACGTCAAAGCCGCCGGTGGCCAAGTGATCGTCATGCCCCACAGCGATGCCAAGGTGCTACGCGCCGCGAAAGCGGCGGGCTTGTACCTGTCGCCGGGTGTGGCCACGCCCACCGAAGCCTTCGCCGCGTTGGCCGAAGGCGCCGACGTACTGAAGCTGTTCCCGGCCGAGCAAATGGGCCCGGCCGTGATCAAGGCGTGGTTGGCGGTATTGCCGGCGGGCACATTGCTGCTGCCGGTCGGCGGCGTGACCCCGGACAACATGCAGGTGTATTTCGACGCAGGCGCCAAGGGCTTCGGCCTGGGGTCCGGGTTGTTCAAGCCGGGCATGTCTGTGGATCAAGTGGCGAGCAGTGCCCAGGCGTATGTCGCCGCCTGGAATGCGCTGAATTGATGGCCTGAAAAGAACGCAAGTTTTGCGCCCTCGGCGCTGCATCGACAAGAGAGATAAGAAGATGAAAATCACCAAACTGACCACCTTCATCGTCCCGCCGCGCTGGTGCTTCCTCAAGGTCGAAACCGACCAGGGCGTGACCGGCTGGGGTGAACCTGTGGTCGAGGGCCGCGCGCACACGGTGGCGGCGGCTGTCGAAGAACTTTCCGACTACCTGATCGGCAAAGACCCACGCAATATCGAAGACATCTGGACGGTGCTCTATCGCGGCGGCTTCTACCGAGGCGGTGCCGTGCACATGAGCGCCCTCGCCGGTATCGACCAGGCGCTGTGGGATATCAAGGGCAAGGCGCTCGGTGTGTCGGTCAGCGACCTGTTGGGCGGCCAGGTGCGCGACAAGATTCGCGTGTATTCATGGATCGGCGGCGACCGCCCCGCCGATACGGCGCGTGCCGCCAAAGAGGCCGTGGCCCGTGGCTTCACTGCCGTGAAAATGAACGGCACCGAGGAGCTGCAGTTTGTCGACAGTTTCGAAAAAGTCGACCTGGCCCTGGCCAACGTTGCCGCCGTGCGCGATGCGGTGGGCCCGAACGTCGGCATTGGCGTCGACTTCCATGGCCGGGTGCACAAGCCCATGGCCAAGGTGCTGATGAAAGAACTCGACCCTTACAAACTGATGTTTATCGAAGAGCCGGTGCTCAGCGAAAACTACGAAGCGCTCAAAGAACTGGCGCCGTTGACCAGCACGCCGATTGCGCTGGGCGAGCGGCTGTTCTCACGGTGGGACTTCAAGCGCGTGCTCAGCGAAGGTTACGTCGACATCATCCAGCCGGACGCCTCCCACGCCGGCGGCATCACCGAAACCCGCAAGATCGCCAACATGGCCGAAGCCTACGACGTGGCCCTGGCCCTGCACTGCCCGCTGGGCCCGATTGCATTGGCGGCCTGTCTGCAACTGGACGCGGTTTGCTACAACGCGTTTATCCAGGAGCAAAGCCTGGGCATTCACTACAACGAGAGCAACGACCTGCTCGACTATGTGCGCGACCCGGGCGTGTTCGACTATGACAAAGGCTTTGTGAAGATCCCCAACGGGCCAGGCCTGGGCATCGAGATCAACGAGGAATACGTGATCGAGCGCGCGGCTATCGGCCACCGCTGGCGCAACCCGATCTGGCGGCATGCCGACGGCAGCTTTGCCGAGTGGTGATCAGCCCCTGACGAAATCGGACACAAAATGTGGGAGGGGGCTTGCCCCCGATAGCGGTGTATCAGTTGATGCATTCGGTGACTGGCACTCCTCATCGGGGGCAAGCCCCCTCCTACCTTTGGTCCAGTAAGACCTGTCCTCAATAAACATAAGAAGAGGCAACCCCCATGCACCCTGAATCCTTCACCGGGCAGGCTTCTCTCGTCACGCCCAGCAGAAAGCGTTTCTTCATCATGGTGCTGCTGTTTATCACCGTGGTGATCAACTACCTCGACCGCAGCAACCTGTCGATTGCCGCCCCGGCGCTGACCAGCGAGCTGGGCATCGACCCGGTGCATGTCGGGCTGATCTTCTCGGCGTTCGGCTGGACCTACGCCGCCATGCAGATCCCCGGCGGCTGGCTGGTGGACCGGGTGCCGCCACGCATTCTCTACACCGTGGCCTTGCTGCTGTGGTCGATTGCCACCGTGATGCTTGGTTTTGCCGCCAGCTTTATCGCGCTGTTTGTGCTGCGCATGGCGGTCGGCGCGCTGGAAGCGCCGGCCTATCCGATCAACAGTCGCGTGGTCACCACTTGGTTTCCCGAGCGCGAGCGGGCCACGGCGATTGGCGTTTATACCTCCGGGCAGTTCGTGGGGCTGGCGTTTCTCACGCCGGTACTGGCCTGGCTGCAACACGCGTTCGGCTGGCACATGGTGTTTGTCGCCACCGGTGGCGTGGGCATTGTGTGGGCGTTGATCTGGTACGCCGTGTACCGCGAGCCGAAGGACTTCAAAGGCGCCAATGCGGCTGAAATCGAGCTGATCCGCGAAGGCGGCGGGCTGGTGGATATGCAGGCCAAGGCGGTCAAGGCGCCATTCAGTTGGGTCGACCTCGGGATCGTGCTGAGCAAGCGCAAGCTGTGGGGCATCTACCTGGGGCAGTTTTGCCTGAACTCCACGTTGTGGTTTTTTCTGACGTGGTTCCCGACCTACCTGGTGAAATATCGCGGCATGGACTTCATCAAGTCGGGCTTGCTGGCATCGCTGCCGTTTCTGGCGGCGTTTGTGGGTGTGCTGTGTTCGGGGCTGTTTTCTGACTGGCTGATTCGCCGGGGCACGTCGGTAGGCTTTGCGCGCAAGTTGCCGATTATTGGCGGGCTGCTGATTTCCACGGCGATCATTGGCGCCAACTATGTGGATTCGACGACGTGGGTGATTGCGTTTCTGGCGGTGGCGTTCTTTGGGAATGGCCTGGCGTCGATCACCTGGTCGCTGGTGTCGACCTTGGCGCCTGCGCGGCTGCTGGGGTTGACCGGCGGGGTGTTTAACTTTATCGGTAACTTGTCGGCGATTACGACGCCAATTGTGATTGGCTTTTTGGCCAGCGGGGATTCGTTTGCGCCGGCGATTACCTACATTGCGGTGCTGGCGCTGTTGGGCGCGCTGTCCTATGTGTTGCTTGTAGGCAAAGTCGAACGTATAGAACTGAAGGAATAGCCTGTGGCGAGCGACCCCTGTGGCGAGCGGGCTTGCCCCGCGTTGGGCTGCGCAGCAGCCCCATCAAGGCTACTGCGGTCTTTCAGGGAAACCCGCGTTATCCGGTTTTGGGGGCGCTTCGCACCCCAACGCGGGGCAAGCCCGCTCGCCACAGGTTAGTGTTAGTGCGAGGGATTAGTTAAGTACGCCGTCCAGAATCTCGTAGACGATGCCTGTGCCGACTGCAATCAAGACCACGTCCGGGCCGGAACGGCGCCATTCATAACCCGGGTAAACCGGCAGGCGTGCCAGGGCGCGGTTGTCCAGGCGTTCGCCGTAGTAGCCGCGTGGCAGTGGCTGGCCGCGGACCAGGCGTACATTCGGTGGCGGCGGTGCGCCACGGGCGAACTGGCCGTGGTTGTCGTGGATGATCTGCCGCACCGGGCCGAAGTCCTGAGGCGGGCCACGACGGTTGTTCTGCGGGCCACGATGGTCATCGCCGCGTTGCTCGTGCTGGCCTTGCGGGCCGCCACGGCCAGGGCCAGGACCATTGTCATCGCCCCGTTGGTCAGGTGGCGCGGCCTGCACCAAGGCACTCGCGCCGAGCATCAGCACGCCGAGACCAGCGATCAAGCGTTTAGGCATTTTCATGGGGTGTTTCCTCAGTACTGCACGAACAAAAAAGGGATTTCGAACCGGGTTCGAAATCCCTTGGTCTTGTCAGTTTAGGTACTGATTCGACAGTATGATTCCTCTGTATCAGGAACTTTACCTACTGCTACACGGCGTTTACTTACGGGCGTTGCGAACGCCTTCCGACAGCGCCGCGCACAAGGTCAACACGCCATCAATCGCCTGCTGATCATTTTTGGCAGTGGCGATGTGATCAATCAGCGCCGAACCGACCACCACACCGTCTGCCAGGCGCGCGATAGCGGCTGCCTGTTCCGGCGTGCGGATACCAAAGCCGATGCTGATCGGCAGGTCGGTATGCCGACGCAGGCGAGTCACGGCTTCTTCAACGTGCTCCAGGGTGGCCGCCCCGGCACCGGTCACACCGGCCACCGACACGTAGTACACAAAGCCGGAGCTGCCATTGAGCACGGTCGGCAGGCGTACGTCATCGGTGGTTGGCGTGGTCAGGCGGATAAAGTCGATGCCTGCTGCCTGGGCCGGGTCGCACAGCTCGCCGTTATGCTCAGGCGGCATGTCGACCACGATCAGGCCGTCTACGCCGGCTTCCTTGGCGTCGCTGATGAACTGCGGCACGCCATATTTGTGGATCGGGTTGAAGTAGCCCATCAACACCAGCGGCGTGTCGTTGTTGTCTTTGCGGAACTCGCGAACCATTTGCAGGGTTTTCGCCAGGTTCTGCTTGGCTTCCAGCGCGCGGATGTTAGCCAGTTGAATCGCCGGGCCGTCGGCCATCGGGTCGGTGAAGGGCATGCCCAGCTCGATCACGTCGGCGCCAGCTGCCGGCAAGCCTTTGAGGATCGCCAGCGAGGTGTCATAACCCGGGTCGCCGGCGGTGACGAAGGTCACCAGGGCGGCGCGGTTTTGTTCTTTGAGTTGCGCAAAACGGGTTTGCAGGCGGCTCATCAGTGTTTCTCCTGCTTCGACTGTTGCATATGGTGCATCACGGTTTGCATGTCTTTGTCGCCACGGCCGGAAAGGTTGACCACCATCAGGTGATCTTTCGGCAGGTTCGGTGCGCGTTTGAACACTTCAGCCAAGGCGTGGGCGCTTTCCAGTGCAGGAATAATCCCTTCCAGGCGGCAGCATGTGTGGAACGCATCGAGGGCTTCGTCGTCGGTCACCGAGGTGTACTGGACGCGGCCGATGTCATGCAACCAGGCGTGTTCAGGGCCGATGCCCGGGTAGTCGAGGCCGGCGGAAATCGAGTGGGCGTCAATGATCTGGCCGTCGTCATCCTGCAGCAGGAAGGTGCGGTTGCCGTGCAGTACGCCGGGCACGCCGCCGTTGAGGCTGGCGGCATGTTTGCCGGTTTCGATGCCGTGGCCGGCCGCTTCAACGCCGATGATCTCGACGCTGGTGTCATCCAGGAACGGGTGGAACAGGCCCATGGCGTTGGAACCGCCGCCGATGCACGCCACCAGGCTGTCCGGCAGGCGGCCTTCCTGGGCTTGCAGTTGGTCGCGGGTTTCTTTGCCGATCACGGCCTGGAAGTCGCGCACCATCGCCGGGTAGGGGTGTGGGCCGGCGACGGTGCCGATCAGGTAGAAGGTATCGTCGACGTTGGTCACCCAGTCACGCAGGGCTTCGTTCATCGCATCTTTGAGGGTGCCGGTGCCGGCGACCACCGGGATCACTTCGGCGCCCAGCAGCTTCATGCGGAACACGTTGGCCTGCTGGCGCTCGATGTCGGTGGTGCCCATGTAGATCACGCAGTCGAGGCCAAAACGCGCGGCCACGGTGGCGGTGGCCACGCCGTGCATGCCGGCGCCGGTCTCGGCGATGATGCGTTTCTTGCCCATGCGCCGCGCCAGCAGGATCTGGCCGATGCAGTTGTTGATCTTGTGCGCGCCAGTGTGGTTGAGCTCTTCGCGCTTGAGGTAAATCTTGGCGCCGCCGCAGAATTCAGTCAGGCGCTCAGCGAAATACAGCGGGCTTGGACGTCCGACGTAGTCGCGTTGGAAGTAGGCTAATTCTTCGTTGAATGCCGGATCGATCTTGGCGGCTTCGTATTCGCGGGCCAGGTCGAGGATCAACGGCATCAGGGTTTCAGCGACGTAGCGGCCGCCGAACGCGCCAAACAAGCCGTTGGCGTCTGGGCCGTTGCGTAGATCGGTCTGGGACTGAGTCATGGGGCGCTCCGGTAAAGAATGTGAGGAGAGGCAATGAGGCCCACTCTACCCCTGACACGCTACGCTGAAAACCGATAAGATCGCCGCAACCTGTCAGGAAAACTCACAGATGAGCCGAGACCTACCACCCCTCAATGCCTTGCGTGCATTTGAAGCCACCGCCCGGCTCAACAGCGTTAGCCAGGCTGCCGAGCAGCTCCATGTGACCCACGGCGCCGTCAGCCGCCAGTTGAAGGTGCTCGAAGAGCATTTGGGTGTCAGCCTGTTCGCCAAAGAGGGACGCGGCCTTAAACTCACAGATGCCGGCGTTCGGCTACGCGATGCCAGCGCAGAGGCGTTCGAACGTTTGAGGGATGTGTGTGCCGAGCTGACCCAGGCCAGCGCCGATGCGCCGTTCGTGCTGGGCTGCTCGGGCAGTTTGTTGGCGCGCTGGTTGATCCCGCGCCTGGGCCGCTTGAACGCCGACCTGCCGGACTTGCGCCTGCACCTGTCAGCAGGTGACGGCGATCTTGACCCCAGGCGTCCCGGCCTCGACGCCCTGTTGGTGTTCGCTGAGCCGCCGTGGCCGGCGGACATGCAGGTATACGAGTTGGCCAGCGAGCGCATTGGCCCGGTGATGAGCCCGCGCTTTGCCGGTTACGAGCGTTTGCGCCAGGCCCCGGCGCAAGCCTTGTGTGGCGAAGCCTTGTTGCACACCACCTCGCGCCCGCAAGCCTGGCCTAGTTGGGCGCAGCAATACGGCATTGCACCCGGCGCGTTGAAACACGGCCAGGGGTTTGAGCATTTGTATTATTTGCTGGAGGCAGCGGTGGCAGGGCTTGGGGTGGCAATTGCGCCAGAACCGCTGGTGGCAGAGGACCTGCGCGCGGGTCGCCTGGTGGCGCCATGGGGTTTCAGCGAAACCCCGGCGCACCTGGCGCTGTGGCTACCCAAGCGCGCCGCAGACGGGCGCGCGGGTCAACTGGCGCAGTGGCTCAAGGCAGAGCTGTTGCGCCAGCCGGTGTAGCCGGTATTTCAGTCGCCACGTTTGCACAGCAGGTAAGCCGCCAGCAGACCCAGCGCGCCAACGGCGACGCCGGCGGTAGTCCATGGGTGCTCTTGTGCGTAGTCCCGGGTTGCAACACCGGTTTCGCGGATTTTGACTTTGCTTTCTTCGTAGGCATCGCTGATCAGATGACGGGAGTGCTTGAGGGCATTCTCGGCATTGCTTTTCAGGGCCTTCAGCGTTTTGCGCGACTCGTCGGACGCATCGTCCTTAAGGCTCTCAAGGGACTTGAGAAGGCTCGAAATCTCGGCTTCCATGCTTTCCAGCGACGCTTTGCGTAAAGAAGTGTTGGCCATGTGGACTCTCCTGAAGTGATTGAGTGGCATGTGTAGATACCGACTCCAGCGTTTTCAGAAAGTGCAGTAAATCTGAACTTTTGAGTGGGAATAGTCGCCAGAAGCAGTACGAACATTGACTGCTACGCTCACTAAAGACCTCAGGAGAAACGCCATGTCTGATCATCACACGTACAAGAAAGTCGAATTGGTGGGTTCGTCGGCCACCAGCATCGAAGACGCCATCAACAATGCCATCGCCGAAGCGAACAAAAGCATCAAGCACCTGGAATGGTTCGAAGTGACTGAAACCCGTGGTCACATCAAGGACGGCAAGGCTGCGCACTTCCAGGTCACGCTCAAGGTGGGGTTCCGAATCGCCAGTAGTTGATCACGTCGGTTGAACTTTGCCGACTGGCCGATTGCCATAACCTGCGCTACAACCAATGGGTGCCGATGCGAAAGCATCGGCACGCTCTTTTCGATCAGCGCAAGGAAAGTAACGGATGAAGAAGTTCCTGTTAGCGGTAGGTTTGTTGAGCATTGCGGGCACAGCCCTGGCGGCGGGCAAGCCTTGTGAAGAGCTGAAAAGCGAAATCGCAGCGAAAATCGACGCCAAGGGCGCCTCGGGTTACTCGCTGGAGGTGGTAGACAAAGGCGCGGCACCCAGCGACCACACAGTCGTCGGTAGCTGCGAAGCCGGCACCAAGGAAATCGTCTACAAGCGCGGTTAACCCCTTGCTCCAGACATAAAAAACGACGCACAGGTGCGTCGTTTTTTTTGTCTGCGGATGTTGTTAGCCCTTCATCAACTGCGCCAGCAGCTCGTAGGAATGAATCCGGTCGGCATGCTCGTACAGGTCGCAGGTAAAGATCAGCTCATCGGCACCGGTCTGCTCAACCAGCACGTCCAGTTTTGCGCGGATCTTCGCCGGGCTGCCGACCATGGCCAGGCCGAGGAAGCTGCCGACCGCGTCTTTTTCATGGGGCAGCCACAGGCCGTCCATAGTCTTGACCGGCGGACGTTGCACCAGGCTTTGCCCGCGCATCAGCGCGAGGATGCGCTGGTACACCGAGGTAGCCAGGTAATCGGCCTGTTCGTCGGTATCGGCGGCCACCAGCGGGATGCCAAGCATCACGTAGGGCTTGTCCAATACGGCTGAAGGCTTGAAGTGATTGCGGTACACGCGAATAGCTTCATGCATCAGGCGCGGTGCGAAATGCGAGGCGAAGGCGTAGGGCAAACCGCGCTCACCGGCCAATTGCGCGCTGAACAAACTGGAGCCGAGCAACCACACGGGCACATTGGTTCCGGTGCCCGGCACGGCAATAACCCGTTGATCCGGCGTGCGTGGGCCCAGGTAAGCCATCAGCTCGGCCACATCATCAGGGAAGTCGTCGGCGCTGCCCGAGCGTTCGCGGCGCAGGGCGCGAGCGGTCATCTGATCAGAACCCGGCGCGCGGCCCAGGCCCAGGTCGATCCGGCCCGGGTACAGGCTTTCCAGGGTGCCGAACTGCTCAGCGATCACCAGCGGTGCATGGTTGGGCAGCATGACGCCGCCGGAGCCAACACGGATGGTCGAGGTGCCACCGGCCAGGTAGCCGAGCAATACCGAGGTGGCAGAGCTGGCGATGCCATCCATGTTGTGGTGTTCGGCCACCCAGAAACGGTTGTAGCCAAACTTTTCCACGTGCTGGGCCAAGTCCAGGGAATTGCGCAACGACTGCGCCGGGCTGCCATTGGCGCGCACGGGCACCAGGTCCAGGGTCGAGAATTTCACGTCGGACAGCGATTTCATAAGCCTGCTTCTCCAATAGGTGCGCAGGCTTATAGACGAACCAAAACCTGCCGCTTCATGTGCATGTTCTATGCAATGAGGGCATATACCCGAGATTCAATAGCAGCTAGGGAAATTTCCTACTGGAACGCTAGGTTTCTCCGACAAGATGAACTTTGCCAGAGCTTCTATCCTCAGAACCTTACTGAAGCAAAACCACCGTTCGAGGAGACCGCTATGAGTATCGTTAAAAAAGCATCCGCGCATTGGGAAGGTGATCTGAAGACAGGCCTGGGTTCCATTTCCACTGAAACCGGCGTACTGCGCGAAGCGCCCTACGGCTTCAAGGCCCGTTTCGAAGGCGGCAAGGGCACAAACCCTGAGGAGCTGATTGGTGCGGCGCACGCCGGCTGCTTCTCCATGGCGTTTTCGATGATTCTGGGCGACGCCGGCCTCAAGGCTGACAGCATCGACACCCAGGCTGAAGTGACGCTGGACCAAGTGGACGGCGGCTTCGCAATTACTGCTGTGCATTTGGTATTGAAAGCCAAGATCCCGGGCGCAAGCCAGGCGCAGTTCGACGAACTGAGCAAAAAGGCTAAGGAAGGCTGCCCGGTGTCCAAAGTGCTGAACGCCAAGATCAGCCTGGATGCCACGCTCGTCAGCTAATGCGGTCTGCGTAACCGCGTAGATCCAGTGTGGGAGTGGGTTTGTGTAGGAGCCGGGCTTGCCCGCGATAGGCACACCTCGGTTTTGCAGTTGCACCGAGGCGCTGCCATCGCAGGCGAGCCAGCTCCCACACACGTCCGCTCCCACATTTAGTTCTGCTTTAAATCAGAACTCGTGTTTCCCCTATGTGGTCCTATAGCCTATGCAGCTAGGCGCACACTCGTGCGCATGCATTCAGGGAGCTTCACACATGAAACGTTTTGCCTTGGCGATCATCTGCGGTGTTTTGGCCACTTCGGCCGTGGCCGCTCCAAAAGATTGTGAAGAGCTTAGAAAAGAGATCGAGGTCAAGATCCAGGCTAACGCCGTGCCGTCCTACACCTTGGAAATCGTCAGCAAGGAAGAAGCCGACAAGCATGACAGCGCCATGGTCGTCGGCAGCTGTGAAAACGGCACCAAAGCCATCGTTTATCAGAAGAACAACGACTGATCAGATGCAGTTCACGCTGCGCTCCTGCGCCAGCAACTGACGCGCTGAGTTATACAGCCGAATGTTGGGCGTGAAGGCCAGCGAGCGCCCTTCCAGCACATAGCGCTGGCCTGCCTGGAAATTGTCGTACTGCAAGGTCATGAAACAGGTGCGGTCGTGCGTCTGGTCCAGCCCGCCAAAGCCTGTACCTGTGTTCACCTCGAAATCAAAGCGCACCATCAGCTCGTGGCTGCCGGGTGGCACTTGGAAAAAACGCCCGTCATTCAGATTCTTGCCATCCAGGCGCTGGGCCATCACCAGTTTGGCGCCGGGTGTCGGGGTGGCGAAGTCGACCCAGGCCTGATGCGGATCCACCGGGGGAATCGGCGTAGAAGCACAGGCGCTGAGAAACAGAACGGTCACGGGTAGCAGGAGCTGGCGCATGGCAGGCACTCAACGGTAGGAAGGAATTGAGCCCGGCGCCGATGGCAGCAGACTCCTCATGAGTATAAACACGCCAGGCCATGGAAAAATTCCGTGCAGGCAGGATAGGCTGGCGAGCAAATTACCCAGGAGCAGTCGGAGCATGTTGAGGCGTTTTCTTCCAGGGTTAATGGTGGTGGTGCTCAGCGGCTGCTCAAGTGTCAGTTATTACAGCCAGCTCGCCAGCGGCCAATGGCAATTGCTGCGGGCCCGTGAGCCGGTTGCCGAGGTGATTGCCGACCCTTCTCGCCCACAGGTATTGCGTGAGCACTTGGTGCAGTCGCAAAAAGCCCGCACGTTCGCCAGTGAGCATCTGCACTTGCCCGACAACCAGAGTTACAGGTTGTACGCGGACATTGGCCGGCCATACGTAGTCTGGAATGTATTCGCCACGACGGAATTTTCCCTCTCTCCCGAAACCCATTGCTTCCCGATTGCCGGATGCGTCGCCTATCGCGGTTATTACAACCAGGGCGCGGCGCGCGGTGAGGCGGCGTTGCTGCAGCAACAAGGCATGGACGTGTCGATTGGTGGCGTCGAAGCCTACTCCACGTTGGGGTGGTTCAACGACCCGATCATGAATTCGATGATGAACTGGGGCGATGAGCGCCTGGCCACACTGATTTTTCATGAGCTGGCGCACCAGCGTTTCTATGTGAAGGACGACACCGAGTTCAACGAGTCGTATGCCAACTTCGTCGAGCAGGAAGGCACTCGTCAATGGCGTGCGGCGCGGGGCTTGGCGCCTCTGAGCGATGCGGCGTTGCAGCAGCGTGATCAATTTATCCGACTGGTGCTGGATACCCGTAAACGCCTGGAAAAGCTTTACGCACAGCCCTTGGCAGTTGATGTGATGCGCCAGGCCAAGGCGGCGGAATTCGAGCGTTTGCGCAGCGATTACCGGCAAATGCGCGATAGCCAGTGGGGAGGTGATAAACGTTACGACGTGTGGATCAACCAGCCGATGAACAACGCGCGGTTGCTGCCGTTTGGGCTATATGACCAATGGGTGCCGGCGTTTGCGGCGTTGTTTGCGCAGGAAGGTGGGGATTGGGTGAAGTTCTTTGCGGCGGTGGAGAAGATGGGTGGCTTGCCGGTGGAGCAGCGTAAGGCGGCGCTGCGGCAGTTGGAGGGTGGTGGCCACTAGGGCCTCATCGCAGGCAAGCCAGCTCCCACATTCGACCGCATTCTCATGTTGAAACTCGGTCAAGTGTGGGAGCGGGCTTGCTCGCGAAAGCGGTATCAAGCGCGCTGCAAAAACGCCTGATGCATCTCATCCAGCGTCTCAAAATGCCAGGTCGGCGCCTCGGCATTCAACTCTTCAAAACTGCCAAACCCATACCCCACCGCCGCTGAATCCAGCCCATTGCTGCGCGCGCCGATCAGGTCATGCTTGCGGTCCCCGATCATCAACGTGGTCGCCGGGTCCAGGCCCTCTTCACTCATCAAGTGCGCAATCAACTCAACCTTGTTGGTGCGCGTGCCGTCCAGTTCGCTGCCGTAGATCACCTTGAAGTGCTTGGCAAAATCAAAGTGCCGGGCAATCTCGCGGGCGAATACCCACGGCTTGGACGTGGCCACATACAGCTGGCGGCCTTGGCCATTCAGTTCCTCAAGCAACGGCATGACGCCGTCGAATACACGGTTTTCATACAGGCCGGTGACCTTGAAGCGCTCGCGATAGAAATTCACCGCCTCCCAGGCCTTGGCCTCATCGAAGCCATAGAACTGCATAAAGGCTTGCAGCAATGGCGGGCCGATAAAGTGTTCCAGCTTGGTCAAGTCGGGTTCATCAATGCCGAGTTTGCCGAGGGCGTACTGGATCGAACGGGTGATGCCCTCGCGCGGGTCGGTCAGGGTGCCGTCCAGGTCGAACAGCACGGTGGAGTAGTTCAGGGTCATCGGTCGAATCCTTGCGCCAGGTGCAGGTCTTTGAGCTTCACGTAGTTCGCGGCGCTGTAGGTGAAAAAGGCACGCTCTTTGTCAGTCAATGGGCGGATCTGTTTAACCGGGCTGCCCACGTACAAAAAACCGCTCTCCAGTTTCTTGCCCGGCGGCACCAGGCTGCCAGCGCCGATGATCACGTCGTCCTCCACCACGGCGCCGTCCATCACGATGCTGCCCATGCCGATCAGGATGCGGTTGCCCACCGTGCAGCCATGCAGCATGACCTTGTGGGCGATGGTTACGTCATCGCCGATCAGCAGCGGGAAGCCGTCCGGGTTGAACGGCCCGGCATGGGTGATGTGCAACACGCAGCCGTCCTGCACGCTGGTGCGCGCACCGATGCGGATGCGGTGCATGTCGCCGCGAATCACCGTCAGCGGCCAAACCGAGCTGTCGGCGCCGATTTCGACATCGCCGATCACCACCGCCGAAATATCGACAAAAGCCCCGGCGCCCAGGGTTGGCGTGTGGTTCTGATAGGTGCGAAGGGTCACGATAGCCTCTCTCTCTTCTGCTGATAGCTGCGGTGGGTGTTGATTGTAATTAAGATGGCCCCATCTTTGTTCTTACAAGTTTCTTCAGCCAAGGTGCCCACCGTGAGCGCGAACAACCCTCTTCTGCAGTCCTACGACCTGCCGCCGTTCTCGGCGATCCGTGCCGAGCACGTGCAACCGGCCATCGAACAGATCCTCGCCGACAACCGTGTTGCCATCGAAGGCATCCTGCAAAGCCAGGGTAAAAATCCTACATGGGCCGGCCTGGTGCTGGCGATGGATGAACTGAATGATCGCCTGGGCGCCGCCTGGAGCCCGGTCAGCCACCTCAATGCCGTATGCAACAGCGCTGAACTGCGCGAGGCCTACGAGGCTTGCCTGCCGGCATTGAGCGCCTACTCCACCGAAATGGGCCAGAACCGTGCACTGTTCCAGGCCTTCGAAGCCTTGGCCAACAGCCCCGAAGCTGCCGGTTTCGACGTGGCGCAAAAGACTATCCTTGAGCACTCGCTGCGCGACTTTCGCCTGTCGGGTATCGATTTGCCGCCTGAGCAGCAAAAGCGCTACGCCGAAGTGCAGAGCAAGCTCTCCGAGCTGGGCAGCAAATTTTCCAACCAACTGTTGGATGCCACCCAGGCCTGGACCAAGCACGTTACCGATGAAGCCACCCTCGCCGGTCTGACCGATTCGGCCAAGGCGCAAATGGCCGCCGCCGCCCAGGCCAAAGGCCTCGATGGCTGGCTGATCACCCTGGAATTCCCCAGCTACTACGCGGTGATGACCTACGCCCACGACCGCGCCCTGCGCGAAGAGGTCTACGCGGCCTACTGCACCCGCGCGTCGGACCAAGGCCCGAATGCCGGTAAGAATGATAACGGCCCGGTGATGGAACAGATCCTCGACCTGCGTCAGGAGCTGGCCCAACTGCTGGGCTATGCGTCGTTCTCCGAGCTGAGCCTGGCCACCAAAATGGCCGAGTCCAGCGACCAGGTGCTGAGCTTCCTGCGCGACCTGGCCAAGCGCAGCAAGCCGTTTGCCGCCCAGGACCTGCAACAGCTCAAGGCATATGCCGCCGAACAAGGTTGTGCGGATCTGCAAAGCTGGGACAGTGGTTTCTACGGCGAAAAACTCCGCGAGCAGCGCTACAGCGTGTCCCAGGAAGCCCTGCGCGCCTACTTCCCGATCGACAAAGTATTGGGCGGCCTGTTTGCCATCGTCCAGCGCCTGTACGGCATCGAGATCGCCGAGCAAAAAGGTTTCGACACTTGGCACCCGGACGTTCGCCTGTTCGAAATCAAGGAAAACGGCCAGCACGTCGGCCGCTTCTTCTTCGACCTGTACGCCCGCGCCAACAAGCGTGGCGGCGCCTGGATGGACGGCGCGCGTGACCGTCGCCGCACGGTTGACGGCGTGCTGCAAAGCCCGGTGGCTAACCTGGTGTGCAACTTCACCCCGGCCGACAGCGGCAAGCCTGCCCTGCTGACCCACGATGAAGTGACCACGCTGTTCCACGAATTCGGCCACGGCCTGCATCACCTGCTGACCCGTGTCGAACACGCCGGCGTCTCCGGCATCAACGGCGTGGCCTGGGATGCGGTGGAATTGCCGAGCCAGTTCATGGAGAACTGGTGCTGGGAGCCGGAAGGCCTGGCACTGATCTCCGGTCACTATGAAACCGGCGAGCCGCTGCCCCAGGACCTGCTGGAAAAAATGCTCGCGGCGAAGAACTTCCAGTCCGGCCTGATGATGGTGCGCCAGCTTGAGTTCTCGCTGTTCGACTTCGAACTGCATGCCACCCACGGCGATGGCCGCAGCGTTGCGCAAGTGCTTGAAGGCGTGCGCGATGAGGTCTCGGTGATGCGCCCACCGGCGTACAACCGCTTCCCTAACAGCTTCGCGCACATCTTTGCCGGCGGGTACGCGGCGGGTTACTACAGCTACAAGTGGGCGGAAGTGCTGTCGGCGGATGCCTTCTCCAAGTTTGAAGAAGACGGCGTGCTGAACGCCGAGACCGGCCGCGCCTTCCGCGAAGCCATCCTGGCGCGCGGCGGTTCGCAGGCACCGATGGTGCTGTTCGTCGATTTCCGCGGACGTGCGCCGTCGATTGACGCACTCTTGCGCCACAGCGGCCTGAGTGAGGACGCGGCAGCATGAGCGAAGGGCCTGTGATTACCAAAAAGCAATTTATCGCCGGGGCGGTCTGCCCGGCGTGCAGCGAGCCGGACAAGTTGAAGATGTGGACTGAAGACAACGTGCCGCACCGCGAATGTGTGGCTTGCGGTTATACCGACACGTTGAATGACCAAGGTCTGTCGGTGCCCAAGGAGTTGGGCACGCGGGTTAATACATCGGCATTGAAAGCGCCGGACCCGAAGGTGCAGGCCGTGCAGTTTTTTCCCAATCCGAAGCTGAAAAAAGACTGACGCCCATCAGGGTGTCAGCACCAGTTCAGCGTCTTTTTTGGTGTCGACACGGCTGCTATTGGCCGTGTTGAGCCAACTGTTCATCGAGCACAGGGCAAACGCACTGGTGCTGCAATCGCCATTCGCCAAGGCCGTACGCAACTTGTCGACATCGGCTTTCATCATGTAGCGAACGCTGTCCCTGAAACCGTTGCTGGTACCAAAACCGCCCAGTGTCATTTCGTTCAGCGCATCTTCCTTGCTCCAGCCCTGGATCACCACGCGGTACATCGCCGCCATCAAACCTGTGCGGTCCGAGCCGTGTTTGCAGTGCATCAGCACCGGGCCTTTGGTTTCTGCATCCTGGATGGCCCTTAACGCCGCGAGTACGTCCGAATCGTCGACGTGATTGGTGCGATAAGTCAGCTGCACCTGTTTGATATCAGATGTCTTGAGCCACGTTGCATCAGATTCCGGCAGAAAGTTGATCACCGTGGCGATCTTCAGATCTTCCAATACGGGGAGCGCATTGCCGTTGGGCAGCGCGCTGCGATACAGCGTGGGCGTCATTTGGTGCAGATTGAACTGGTCCCCCACAGGCTGGGCCCATTCCGGTGAGCGTAGGGAGGAGGCGCCGTCCGCCTGGGCGTGCGCGGTGGCGAACAGGGCCAGAAGCGCCATGCCGAGGGCAGGCAGCAATCGAATCTCGAACATGCGCGTTGTAACCGAATAGGGAAATGGCTGATGGGCCAAAGATTCGCCTACGCGGGGTCAATGCGGCGTGAGGTACTCGTCAAAGAATCGTGAATACCGACCTGATCTGCTGTTTTTCTCGCTGAACCGATTTTCTCAATTCTTAGCCTGCTATCATTTGTAACTATTGTTTGCCACTGTGTTCTATCCCTTTGGATCCAATTTCCTGGCAAGCCTTCACGCTGCTCCCAGAAGCGGCTGATAAACCCGTGACCACATGATGAGGTGCACCTATGTCTGATCAAGATCAAGACAATCCCCGGCGTGATTTTTTGCGCAAATCCTTGACCTTGATCCCGGTGGTCACGGTTGCCAGCACCGGCTTTGGTGGCTCGATGCTGATGGCCACGCCGGAACCGGTGCAGGCTGCCGAGGCTAAGCCGCCGGTCAGCGACAAAGCCTACGAACCGAGCTATTTCACGGCTGAAGAGTGGGCGTTTCTCAACGCCGCCGTCGCGCGTTTGATTCCTGCTGATGCCCAGGGCCCTGGCGCCCTGGAGGCCGGTGCGCCGGAATACATCGACCGCCAGATGAACACGCCTTACGCCGCGGGCGCGCTGTGGTTCATGCAGGGCCCGTTCAACGCCGATGCGGCCTCGGAGATGGGCTGGCAGAGCAAGCTGGTGCCCAAGGACATTTACCGCCTGGGCATTGCAGCGACGGATGCGTGGTCGAAGGCGTTCAACGGCAAGGCCTTTGCCGCGCAAGACAGCGCTACCCAGGACGATATGCTGCGTCGCCTTGAAGCCGGCGGCAGCGAAGTGACTGCGCACTTTGAGACGGTGCCCGCAAAGATGTTCTTCAACCTGCTGCTGCAAAACACCAAGGAAGGGTTCTTCTGCGACCCGATCCACGGCGGCAACAAAGGCATGGTCGGCTGGACCATGATCGGCTTTCCCGGCGCCCGCGCCGACTTTATGGACTGGGTTGAACGCAACGAGCAATACCCCTTCCCGGCTGTTTCCATTCGCGGCGAGAGGGCATAAACGTGGCGACCATCATGAAGAAAGTGGACGCGGTGATCGTGGGCTTCGGCTGGACCGGCGCGATCATGGCCAAGGAACTCACGGAAGCTGGCCTCAACGTGGTAGCGCTGGAGCGCGGCCCGATGCAGGACACCTACCCGGACGGCAACTATCCGCAGGTCATCGACGAATTGACCTACAGCGTGCGTAAAAAACTCTTTCAGGACATCTCCAAAGAAACGGTGACCATTCGCCATAGCGTGAATGACGTCGCCCTGCCCAACCGCCAGCTGGGTGCGTTTCTGCCGGGCAATGGCGTGGGCGGCGCGGGCCTGCACTGGTCGGGCGTGCACTTTCGTGTGGACCCTATCGAGTTGCGCATGCGCAGCCACTACGAAGAGCGCTACGGCAAAAACTTCATTCCCAAGGACATGACCATCCAGGACTTCGGCGTCAGCTACGAAGAGCTGGAACCGTTTTTCGACTACGCGGAAAAAGTCTTCGGCACCTCCGGCCAGGCCTGGACCGTAAAAGGTCAGGTAGTGGGCGAAGGCCGTGGTGGCAACCCGTATGCGCCGGATCGCTCCAACCCGTTCCCGTTGGAGTCGCAGAAAAACACCGTCTCCGCACAGCTGTTTCAGAAAGCGGCCGCCGAGGTTGGTTACAAACCCTACAACCTGCCGTCGGCCAATACGTCGGGGCCGTACACCAACCCCTACGGCGCACAGATGGGCCCGTGCAACTTCTGCGGTTTCTGCAGCGGCTACGTGTGCTACATGTACTCCAAGGCCTCGCCGAATGTGAACATCCTGCCGGCGCTGCGTCAGGTACCGAACTTTGAGCTGCGGGCCAATTCCCACGTGCTCAAGGTCAACCTGGACAGCACCAAGAGCAAGGCCACCGGCGTGACCTATATCGACGCCCAGGGTCGCGAATGCGAGCAGCCGGCTGACCTGGTGATCATCGGCTCTTTCCAGTTCAACAATGTGCGCCTCATGTTGCTCTCGGGTATCGGCAAACCCTACGACCCGATTACCAATGAGGGCGTGGTGGGCCGCAACTTCGCCTACCAGAACATGGGTACCATCAAAGCCTTCTTCGACAAGGACACCCACACCAATAACTTCATCGGTGCGGGCGGCAATGGCGTGGCCATTGATGATTTCAACGCGGATAACTTCGACCACGGGCCACACGGGTTCGTCGGCGGTTCGCCGATGTGGGTCAACCAGGCCGGCAGCCGGCCGATTGCCGGTACGTCCAACCCGCCAGGCACGCCAGCGTGGGGCAGTGCCTGGAAGCGCGCGACCGCCGATTACTACACCCACCAGGTGTCGATGGACGCCCACGGTGCGCATCAATCCTACCGGGGCAACTACCTGGATCTGGACCCGGTGTACCGCGATGCCTACGGCCTGCCACTGCTGCGGATGACATTCGACTGGCAGGAAAACGACATCAAGATGAACCGCTTCATGATGGAGAAAATGGGCAAGGTCGCCGAAGCGATGAACCCCAAGGCCATTGCTGTGCTCGGCAAAAAGGTCGGTGAGCACTTCAACACTGCGGCCTACCAGACCACCCACCTCAACGGCGGCGCGATCATGGGCACCGACCCGAAAACCAGTGCGTTGAACCGCTACCTGCAGAGCTGGGACGTACACAACGTGTTTGTCCCAGGCGCGTCAGCTTTCCCACAGGGCTTGGGCTATAACCCTACCGGCCTGGTGGCGGCACTGACCTATTGGTCGGCGCGGGCGATCCGCGAGCAGTACCTGAAAAACCCCGGCCCACTGGTTCAGGCGTAAGGAGCGATGACCATGAAAGCACTTGTTATCGCCTCCCTGGCACTCTTGAGCAGCTGTTCGGTAAGCGCCGCTGAGACCGACCTGGTCAAGCAGGGCGAATACCTGGCCCGCGCCGGTGACTGCGTGGCCTGCCACACCGCCAAGGGTGGCAAACCCTTTGCCGGCGGGCTGCCGATGGAAACCCCGATCGGCGTGATCTACTCCACCAACATAACCCCGGACAAGACCGGCCTGGGCGACTACAGCTTCGAAGATTTCGACAAGGCCGTACGCCATGGCGTCGCCAAGAACGGTAGTACGCTTTACCCGGCGATGCCCTACCCGTCTTACGCGCGTGTCAGCGACAGCGACATGCAGGCGTTGTATGCCTACTTCATGAAGGGTGTAGAGCCGGTCGCCCAAGAGAACAAAGACAGCGATATTCCTTGGCCCTTGAGCATGCGCTGGCCGTTGGCGGCGTGGCGCTGGATGTTTGCGCCGGCCGTTGAGGAGCATCCGGCGCAACCGGCCGCCGACCCGGTGGTCAGCCGTGGCGCGTACCTGGTTGAAGGCTTGGGACATTGCGGCGCCTGCCATACGCCGCGCGCCCTGACCATGCAGGAAAAAGCCCTCAGCGCCACTGACGGCAACGCCTTCCTGTCGGGCAGCGCGCCGCTGGAAGGCTGGATCGCGAAAAGCCTGCGTGGCGATCACAAGGACGGCCTCGGCAGCTGGAGCGAGGACGAACTGGTGCAATTTCTCAAGACCGGCCGCAGTGATCGCAGCGCCGTGTTTGGCGGCATGAGCGATGTGGTGGTGCACAGCATGCAGTACATGTCGCAGGACGACCTGACCGCTATCGCCCGCTACCTCAAGAGCCTGCCGGCGGTGGATCCCAAGGATCAGCCGCATCAGTACGACAAACAGGTGGCCGAGGCGTTGTGGAAAGGTGACGACAGCAAGCCGGGCGCGTCGGTGTACATCGACAACTGCGCGGCGTGCCACCGTACCGACGGCCATGGCTATACGCGGGTGTTCCCGGCGCTGGCGGGTAACCCGGTGTTGCAGACGGCAGATGCCACGTCGCTGATCAACATTGTGTTGAATGGCGGCACCTTGCCGGCTACGCACACGGCACCGTCGACGTTCACCATGCCGGCGTTTGCCTGGCGGTTGTCGGACCAGGAAGTGGCGGATGTGGTCAGTTTCGTCCGCGGCAGCTGGGGCAACAAAGGCGCGCCGGTAAAAGCCAGCGACGTGGCGGACCTGCGCAAGAGCGATATGCGCACCACCTCGGGCGATGACTTGGGGCAAGTAACGCAAAAGCACTGACCGCCAGACGGCACTGGTCATAACCATCACGCCCCATTACTGTATATAAAAACAGTATTGGGGCGTTTTCATGTCTACACCTTTACCGCCCCGTGGCCGGGGCACGGCCACCAACCTGCACAATCGCTTTGCGCCTACGGTCAGTGTGGCCGAGGACGACGGCTGGTTTCAGGAGGTGCCGCCGACCCAGGGCACCGAAGTGCGTATCGAAACGGCCAAAAGCATCATCACCCGCAATAACTCGCCGGACCTGCCGTTCGATCGCTCGATCAACCCCTATCGCGGCTGCGAGCACGGTTGCATCTACTGCTACGCGCGGCCCAGTCACGCCTACTGGGACATGTCGCCGGGGCTGGATTTCGAAACCAAGCTGATCGCCAAGACCAATGCCGCCCAGGTGCTGGAACAACAGCTGTCGAAGCCGGGTTATGTGTGTGCGCCGATCAATCTGGGCTCCAATACCGACCCCTACCAGCCCATCGAGCGCGAGTACAGGATCACCCGGCAGACCCTCGAAGTGCTGCTGCGCTACCGCCACCCGGTGACCATCATCACCAAGGGCTCGCTGATTTTGCGTGACCTCGACCTGCTGACCGAGCTGGCCCGGCAGCGGCTGGTGGCAGTGATGATCAGCCTCACGAGCCTGGACGATGAGCTCAAGCGCATTCTGGAACCGCGCACGGCGGCGCCCAAGGCGCGGTTGCGGGCGATTCGGGTGATGCGCGAGGCCGGCATTCCGGTGGGCGTGTTGTGTTCACCGATGATTCCGATGATCAACGACAGCGAGCTGGAAAGCCTGCTGACCGAAGCCCACGCGGCGGGTGCCCAAAGTGCGGCCTACATGATGCTGCGCCTGCCGCTGGAGGTGGCACCGCTGTTCGAGGAGTGGCTGGCGGCGCATTACCCGCAGCGCGCGGCCCATGTGATGAGCCTGGTGCGCCAGGTGCGCGGCGGTGAGGTGTACGACAGCCGCTTCGGTGTGCGCATGCGGGGTGAGGGGCCGTTCGCCGATCTGCTGGCGCAGCGCTTCAGCAAGGCGATCAAGCGCCTGGGGCTTAATCGTCGGGAAGGGTTTAATCTGGATTGCACGGCGTTCTGCCCACCGGGCAGGCAGATGGCATTGTTGTAAACTGACCAAGAGGGGCGCGACATGCCTGTAGGAGTAGTCGCGTTTTGATATCACTGAAACCCGCGATCTAGAGCGGTTCATTCAGTTTGAGTTAAGTTTCGGCGGTTACCTTGTTCAGCGAGTGACTGGTGGGTCGGAACCTTGGTCTTCAGCGTTTTACAACTAATCCACTGGCCCAGCGTCGAAATGACCTGAACACTCTCCCTGCATTAATCAAGAGGATGAATCATGAGTGACAAGGATAAACAGCCGTTGGCTGCGTCGGCTTCAGCCCCTCAGGTGGCCGAGTCCGCCGATGCAGCGCTAAAGCACATCGTTGACGGCTTTTTGCATTTCCATCACGACGTCTTCCCCCAGCAGGAAGAACTTTTCAAAAAGCTCGCCACGGCCCAGAGCCCGCGGGCGATGTTTATCACTTGTGCCGATTCGCGGATCGTGCCCGAGCTGATCACCCAAAGCTCCCCTGGCGACCTGTTCGTCACGCGTAACGTCGGCAACGTGGTGCCACCCTACGGACAGATGAACGGCGGCGTTTCCACGGCCATCGAGTACGCGGTTCTCGCTCTGGGCGTGCAGCACATTATCGTGTGCGGGCATTCCGACTGCGGCGCCATGCGCGCGGTACTCAACCCCCAGAGCCTGGAAAAAATGCCGACAGTCCGGGCTTGGCTGCGTCATGCCGAGGTCGCCAAGTCGATGGTTGAGGACAACTGCGACTGCGCCAATGAAGGCGAAAGCATGAAGGTGCTGACCGAAGAAAACGTCATCGCCCAGTTGCAGCATTTGCGCACCCACCCTTCCGTGGCCTCACGCATGGCCAATGGTCATTTGTTTATCCATGGCTGGATCTACAACATCGAGACCAGCGAAATCCGAGCCTACGATGCAGATCAAGCGGCATTTCGACCGCTGAGCGGCGACGGACCAATCCCTTGCGCGACGCCTAAAGCGCGCTTCTAAAACACTTCCCTGCCGGGTAATGCGGTGGCTGCCATGGATGCAGCCAGGCATTGCCGCGCCCGGCGAATGCCTTGGGAGAGTCAATATGCGTGCTGCTCAATTGAAAGCTGTATTGCCTCGGGAGCTGCTCGCGTCCGTGGTTGTGTTTCTGGTCGCCCTGCCCTTGTGCATGGGCATCGCGATTGCGTCTGGCATGCCGCCGGCCAAAGGGCTGATCACCGGGATCATCGGTGGCCTGGTGGTGGGTTGGCTGGCTGGATCGCCGCTGCAGGTCAGCGGGCCCGCCGCAGGTTTGGCAGTGTTGGTGTTCGAACTGGTGCGCCAGCACGGCATGATGATGCTCGGCCCCATCCTGTTGCTGGCGGGGTTCCTGCAATTGGTGGCCGGGCGATTGCGTCTGGGCTGCTGGTTTCGCGTCACGGCGCCGGCGGTGGTGTACGGCATGCTGGCGGGGATCGGCGTGCTGATTGTGCTCTCGCAGGTCCATGTGATGCTCGACGGCGCGCCCAAGCCTTCCGGGCTGGATAACCTGGCGGGCTTCCCGGCCGCGGTGGTTGAGGCGATACCAACCCTGGGCGCAGGCCTTGGCTGGCAAGCGGGTTTGCTGGGGCTGTCGACGATGCTGGTGATGTACCTGTGGGATAAATTGCGCCCGCAAAAACTGCGGTTTGTGCCAGGCGCCTTGTTGGGCGTGGGCTTGGCGACGGTCACCAGCCTGGTGCTGGCGTTGCAGGTCAAGCGTGTGGAAGTCCCGGAAAACCTTGCCGATGCCATCGACTGGCTACGCCCCAGCGACTTGCTGAACCTGGCCGATCCGCAACTGTTGATCGCCGCGTTCGCCGTGGCCTTTATCGCCAGCGCCGAAACCCTGCTGTCGGCTGCTGCGGTTGACCGCATGCACAGCGGCCAGCGCTCGGATTTCGACAAGGAATTGTCCGCTCAAGGTGTAGGCAACATGCTTTGTGGCCTGGTCGGCGCGCTGCCGATGACCGGCGTAATCGTGCGCAGCTCGGCCAATGTGCAGGCCGGTGCGACCACGCGCTTGTCGGCGATGTTCCACGGTGTATGGCTGCTGGGGTTCGTGCTGCTGCTGTCGAGCGTGCTGCAAAGCATCCCGGTGGCGAGCCTGGCGGGCGTGCTGGTGTACACCGGGATCAAGCTGGTGGACGTGAAAGCATTTCGCGCATTGGGCCGATACGGGCGGATGCCGATGTTCACCTATGCCGCGACGGCGCTGGCGATCATCTTTACCGACTTGCTGACCGGTGTGCTGGTGGGCTTCGGGCTGACGTTGGTCAAGTTGGCCTTCAAGGCGTCGCGACTGAAAATCAGCCTGATCGACCTGCCCCAGGACGGTGAGATGGAGTTGCGCCTGACCGGTGCGGCGACCTTCCTGAAAGTGCCGGCACTGACCCAAGTGCTGTCGACGGTGCCCGCAGGGACCACGTTGCATGTGCCGCTGAGCAACTTGAGTTACATCGACCATTCCTGCCTGGAGTTGCTGGAGGAATGGGGCCGGGCCAATGCGGCCAAGGGCTCGCAACTGGTGATCGAGGCGCGTGGGTTGAAGCGCCGGCTGGAAGGCCGGGTGCGCACGACGGTGGGGATAGGTTCGGCGCCGTCCACTAGCTGACGGAACCCAATCAAAAATGTGGG